>CAYWDW010000839.1:0-2723 GCA_964457105.1 uncultured Heliobacteriaceae bacterium | reverse complement strand
AGAATTTCCTGCTTGATCATCACGGCGACAGCGCCGAGCGTGCCGCCGATGCCGAGGCTGCCGACATCGCCCATAAAAACTTCGGCGGGTGGCGCATTGAACCAGAGAAAGCCGAGACTCGCACCGACCAGCGCGCCGCACAGAATCGTCAGTTCCCAGACGCCGGGAATGTGCGGAATATCAAGGTAATCAGCAAACTTCGCGTGGCCCGTGACGTAGGTGATGCCCGTCAGCGTGGCCGCCGCCACCAGCGTCACGCTCGTCGCCAGCCCGTCCAGCCCGTCCGTCAGATTCACGGCATTCGATGAACCGACGAGGATGAAAAGAATAATGCCGAGATAAACCAGCGGCGGCACGTGCGGCGTGAAGTTCTTGAAAAACGGCACGCTCAGCACGTTCTTGTAATCAGTCCAGTAAAAGAGCAGCGCCCACACGATCAGGCCGATCAGGAACTGTCCGAGCAGTTTCTGTTTGCCCGTCAGACCGAGGTTGCGTTTCTTTTTGATCTTGATCGAATCATCCAGAAAGCCGATCAGCGCATAACTCATCATGGCGAAGAGCGCGATCCAGATGTAATGGTTTCGCAGGTTCGCCCAGAGCAGCGTTGAAATCAGAATCGAAAGAATAATCAGCACTCCGCCCATCGTCGGCGTGCCGCGCTTGGCCTGGTGCGAGGCCGGGCCTTCGGCGCGAATCTCCTGACCGAACTTGAACTGCCGCAGCTTGCGAATCACATACGGGCCGAAGACCAGACTCAGCATCAGCGCCGTGATCGTCGCGTAAGCCGTGCGAAACGTGACGTACTGAAAGACATTCAGCACGCGCAGCACCGGGTACTGTGCGCGATACTGTTCGTGGAGCAGTTCGTAAAATAAGTAGTAAAACATTCGGTCCGTGGTCAGTGGTCAGTGGTCAGTGGTCAGAGAATTGTACTGCTGATCCCTGCCCGCCCGGCACCAGCCCGCCGCTTTTCATCCGCTGAAGGCTGCACGCAGCTTTTCGATGACTCTTTCAGTTCGCACGCCGCGTGAACCCTTGACTAAAATCAGATCGCCCGTGTGAGCTTCGGCCACCAGCATTTCGCCGGCGTGTTCCGGCGTTTCAAAGAAGGCGGCGCGATTGGCGAAACTGCTGTCAGCCGCCACCGCTCCGGCAATCAGATCGCGCGCCAGGCCGCGCACGCCGATCAACTGGTCAATGCCCGTCGCCGCAATCTCGCTGCCACACTGACGATGCAGATCAGTTCCCTGCCCGCCGAGTTCAAGCATTTCACCCGCCACCACAATCTTCCGTTTGAATCCCTTCGCTCCGGCCATCGCCCGCACGGCTTCAAGGAGCGCCTGCGGGTTTGAATTGTACGAATCGTCAATCACCGTCACGCCGTTGGCAAAGCGCAGCACCTCGCCGCGCATCTTTGAAGCGGCTGATGACGCAAGCTGCGCCGCGATGGTCTCAACCGTCAGGCCGAAGTGATGCCCGGTGGCCGCCGCCGCGAGCGCGTTGTAAACGTTGTGGCGGCCAATCAGCGGCAGGCTGACTTCGGCTTTGCCCTGCGGCGTGGTCAGTTCAAAGCGCGTGCGGCTCAGATCATCCTCGCTGCTGATGGCGTTTGCGGTCACATCGGCCTGCGCGTCAATGCCGAAGCTGATGACTGACAGATCCTGCCGCCGCTCGCGCATCTTGATGACCCGCTGATCGTCAGCATTCAGCACCGCCGTGCCGCCGCTTTTCAGGCCGTCAACGAGTTCAGCCTTGGCGCGGGCGACGCCGTCCTGCGAGCCGAAGAATTCGATGTGCGCCGTGCCGACGTTGCCGACCACGGCCACTGAAGGCGGCGCGATTTCAGTCAGTCGCAGAATCTCGCCGTAAGAATTCATCCCCATTTCAAAGACCGCCAGATCGTAATCTTCAGGCCTGACGCCGCCCGTAATCATGCGCCCGACGGTGAGCGGCAGACCGTAACCAGTGTTGAGATTGCCGAGCGATTTGAAAACGCGCCCTTTCGCGGCCAGCACGTGCGCCGTCAGATCCTTCATCGTCGTCTTGCCTGCGCTCGCCGTCACGGCCACCACCGGGCGATTCCACGCGGCCATCACGCGCGCGGCCATCTGCTGGCTGGCGGCGACCGTGTCGGTCACGAAAAGCAGCCGGTCGGCGTAACTGCCCAGGTTCGTCGCAAACGGCAATCGTTTATGCACGACCAGCGCCGCGCACGCGCCCTTATCAAGCACTGCGGCGACGAACTCGTGACCGTCAACGCGCTCGCCGGGAATGGCAATGAACAATTCTCCGGGTTTGATTGCGCGCGAATCCATTGAGAAGCCCGCAGGCTCAGTGGCGGACAGCCCGGCACTGAGGCTGTGGCTGGCACCACACAGTTTAGCGATCTCACCAAGGTTCATGGGCCGCTCCTTTCAGGCTCAAATCAGCTTTGAGATTTCCTTGCGGTGAGCGCTTCGCGCGCAACCTCGCGGTCGTCGAAGTGAATCTTTCCCGTCGCCAGAATCTGATAGGTCTCGTGACCTTTGCCCGCGATCATCACGACATCGCCCGGCGCCGCCTGAGCAATGGCGCGCAGAATCGCCGCGCGGCGGTCGGTCATCATTTCAAACGGCGTGGAGGCGCTTTTCAATCCGGGTTCAATCTCTCTCAGAATCGCTGCCGGATCCTCGCTGCGCGGATTGTCAGAAGTGGCAATCACGTAATCGCTCAGTTGCGCGGCA
>CAYWDW010000838.1:0-2737 GCA_964457105.1 uncultured Heliobacteriaceae bacterium | reverse complement strand
TCACGCTCGCGGTACTGTACCGGCGTGTGTCCCATTCTTGTGCGTTTCAATTTAGCGTCAGAAATTTTCTGTGCCTTCCATTATTTCCGTCTGTTCTGTTATTTCCGTTTGTTCCGTTATCTCTCTTCCTGCTTTTCCATCGTTCGTGGAGATTGAAAATGCGGTCAGTGAAATATGTCCTTCCATTACTGCTGCTGACGAGCGCACTCGCGGTTCGGCTGACGCTTCCGGCCACCGCCGCGCCGTCTGATCCTGAGTCGCGCATCAACGCGCTGATCGCGCAGATGACGCTCGAAGAAAAGTTCGGGCAGTTGCAGCAGCTCGACGGCGAAGCCGACGGCAAATATCGCCCGGAACACCCGGAGATGATTCGCCAGGGACGGCTCGGTTCGACGCTCAACGTGCGCGGCGCACAACGCACCAACGAACTTCAGCACATTGCCATGACTGAATCGCGGCTGAAGATTCCGGTGCTGTTTGCCTTCGATGTGATTCACGGTTATCGCACGATCTTTCCGGTGCCGCTTGGCGAAGCGTCAAGTTTTGATCCGGCAGCCGTCGAACGCGCGGCGAGCATTGCCGCCGCTGAAACCGCTGCGTCAGGCGTCAAATGGACGTTTGCGCCGATGGTGGATATTGCCCGCGATCCGCGCTGGGGCCGCGTCGTTGAAGGCTCCGGCGAAGATCCCTACCTCGGCTCCGTGCTGGCTCGCGCTCGCGTGCGCGGCTTTCAGGGCGCTGATTACAGCGCGCCCGACAAGGTTGTCGCCTGCGCCAAACACTGGGTTGGTTACGGCGCGGCTGAAGGCGGGCGCGATTACAACAGCACTGAAATTTCTGAATACACGCTGCGCAATGTTTACTTCCCGCCCTTCAAAGCCGCGCTTGACGCGGGCGTCGGGACGTTTATGTCGGCCTTCAACGATCTCAACGGCGTGCCGACTTCGGCCAATCCGTTCACGCTGACTGAGGTGTTGCGGCACGAATGGAAGTTTGACGGCATCGTGGTCAGCGATTACGAATCGGTGAAGGAAGTCTTCAATCACGGCATTGCCGTTGATGAGGCTGAAGCCGCCCGCAAGGCGCTGATGGCCGGCGTTGATATGGAGATGGTCAGCCGTCTTTACAACAAATACCTGCCGCAGATGGTCCGGGAAGGCAAAATCCCTGTGAGCGTGGTTGATGAAGCCGTGCGGCGCGTGTTGCGCATCAAGTTCCGGCTCGGCCTGTTTGAGAAACCTTACACGGATGAATCGCGCGAAAGCCGCGTGATTCTGAATCAGGATCATCGGCGCGCGGCCCGTGAAATCGCGGCTCGTTCGATGGTGCTGCTCAAAAACGAACGCTACACGCTGCCGCTGAACCCGGCGGTGAAATCAATTGCAGTGATCGGTCCGCTGGCCGATTCTCAGGTTGACATCATGGGTTCGTGGTCGGGCGATGGCAAAGCCGCAGATGCCGTGACCCTGCTTGCAGGCATCAGGGCCGCAGTTTCAGCGCCGACGAAAATCAGTTACGCCAAAGGCTGCGAGGTGACGGGCGACGACGCGAGCGGCATTGCCGCTGCGGTGAAAGTCGCAAAGCAGGCTGAGGTGATTGTCATTGCCGCTGGCGAATCAGCCGCGATGAGCGGCGAAGCGGCAGCGCGCAGTTCGCTTGATTTGCCGGGGCGTCAGGCTGATCTGATCAGGGCGATTCACGCGACCGGCAAACCGTATGTAGTCGTGCTGATGAATGGCCGTCCGCTTTCGATCAACTGGGTCGCTGAACATTCGCCCGCGATTCTCGAAACCTGGTTTGCCGGCACCGAGGGCGGTCACGCCATCGCTGATGTGCTGTTTGGCGCGGTCAATCCGGGCGGCAAACTGCCGATCACTTTTCCGCGCACGGTCGGCCAGGTGCCGATCTATTACAATCACAAAAACACCGGCAGGCCGCCGGACGCGCAGAATCGCTACACGTCAAAATACATTGATGTGCCGTGGACGCCGCTCTACCCGTTCGGTTACGGTCTGAGTTACACGCAGTTTCGCCTGTCGGGTTTGCAACTCAGTAAGCCGCGCCTGCGACCGGATGAACAGCTCACCGTCAGCGTCGAGATTGAAAACACCGGCAGCCGCGCCGGTGATGAGGTCGTGCAGCTTTACCTGCGCGACGTGGCCGCAAGTGAAACGCGGCCTGTGATGGAACTCAAAGGCTTCGAGCGCGTGACGCTGCGGGCGGGCGAAAAGCGGCGCGTGGAATTTACGCTGACCCATGAACACCTGGGGTTCTGGAATCGTGAGAATCGTTTCGTCGTCGAACCCGGCACGTTCAGGGTGATGGTCGGCAATAACTCGGTGAACCTGCTGGAGGCAAATTTTGAAGTGGTTCAGTGAGATGAATTTTTTCCGGTGCGTCATCATCGTTGCGTTGCTGCTGTCTGTGTTTCCGCGCGGTCAGGTGGTCGCGCAGTCGCGCGGTCAGCGGCTGTCACGCCAGGACGAAGCGTTGCTTGAAGACCTGTCGCGGCGTGCGTTTCGTTATTTTCAGGAACAGTCCGATCCGCACACCGGCCTGGTGCTGGATCGCGCCCGCACGGATGGTTCTGAACACGACGAAGCCCATCGCAACACGGCGAGCATTGCCGCCACCGGGTTCGGCCTGACCGGGTGGTGCATTGCCGCCGAACGCGGCTGGGTCACGCGGCGTGAGGCCCGCGAGCGCGTGCGCGCGGCGCTGAAATTCTTTGCTGAAA
>CAYWDW010000837.1:0-2741 GCA_964457105.1 uncultured Heliobacteriaceae bacterium | reverse complement strand
CTCGCGCAGGCTTGCTTCGAGTTCAGCGCGCGCGCCGATCTGCGTCACACGCTTGTCCGGCAGTTGCCTGAAATGTTCTGTCAGTTGATCAATCACGCGATGGCCAAGTTCGCGCATCGCTTCAGGTGAAAGTTGCAGCTTGTTGTTAATTGACATGCAGTCTTCAGTATTTGTCACAGCGCAAGCTGGACATGCGGATAGTTGCGAATCTGAGTATCCATTGTCATCAATGGGCAGGCATAAACTCTGGCCGTCCCAACAATCACCTGATCAGCCGGATCACGGTGAAAAGTGCCAGGCAACTGTGTGGACTCAACGATGATTCGTGGCGTAAGTTGAAGCAGTCGAATGCCTGGCTCTGTCAATGCGAGATGCAACCAGTCTTCAACCGGGAAAGGTAAAGAGATACGACCACGCTCAACCAGCTTTGCCACCTCCCAGCAGGAAAAGATGCTGATGCCCAGTCCCTGTGAAACATGCTGCTGAATATATGATCGATAATTCTGTGGCAGGAGCGGATCACCATGCACCCACCATAACCAGATGTGAGTGTCGAGGACGATCATTTAAGAGCTTCCCATTCATCTTCGGAAACCGCTGGTTCAAACGGGTCGCGGTAAATAACCGGCAATCCGCGCAGCGCAGGGCGAGCCTGTGCAGAAGAAGCAGGATGTCTTACAAGAATAATCACCTCAACTTCCTCACCACCCTGTAATGGCAGGTCACGGACAGTCAGTGTTCCATCCGGCTGCACAATGGTTTCGACACGATATGCTTCCATAAAGACAACCTCCTTGTCTCAGCTAATCCATCCACCACCAACCACTACATCATCGTCATAAAAGACCGCCGCCTGGCCGGGCGTGACAGCGCGCTGTGGTTCATCGAATCTCACCTGCACTGTGCGGTCCTGCCCCGGCGCAATCATTGCCGCCGCTTCGCCGTGACGCGAACGAATTCTGACTGACACGCGCAGCGGTTCTGTCAGTTCAGCAATCGCAATCCAGTTGGGCCGCGCCACAGTCATTTCACGCCGGAGCAGTTCATCGCCGGAACCAACCACCACGCGATTTCTGTGCGAATCAATCTGCACGACATAAAGCGGCTGCGGAGCCGAGAGGCCGATGCCGCGCCGCTGCCCGATGGTGTAGCGATGAATGCCGCCGTGCTGCCCCAGCACTTTGCCGTCAGTCGTGACAATCTCGCCTGGCGGCGGGGCTTCAGTCGCCGCGAGCGCGCCGTCATGCAGCGCCGGACTGAGCAGCGGCAGCTCGTTTTCGCTCGCGGTCTGATGCGCGCCGGTCTTTGCTTCTTCAAGGTAACGATCAATGAAGCGCGCATAGTTGCCGTCGGGAATAAAACAAATCTCCTGGCTTTCAGGCTTCTGCGCGGTCGGCAACCCGGCGGCCTGGGCGAGTGCGCGCACCTCATCCTTCGTCATTGCGCCCAGCGGAAAGAGCGCATAACTCAACTGCTCCTGCGTCAGTTCAAACAGAAAGTAAGACTGATCCTTCGCCAGATTCGGGCTGCGTTTGAGCAGCCAGCGGCGGCGAGCCTCGTCCCATTCAACGCGGGCATAATGCCCCGTCGCCACTTTCTCAGCGCCCACGCTTTTGGTCATTTCAACCAGCTTGTCGAACTTCAGATAGGAATTGCACGCGACACACGGACTCGGCGTGCGCCCCATCAGATAATTTTCGACAAACGGGCGCACGACATCGCGCTCAAAATCCTCTTCGAGATTGAGTACATAGAACGGCATGCCCAGTTTCGCCGCCACCGTGCGCGCATCGTAAAGATCATCGAGCGAACAGCACTTTGACGGCAGGGCTTCGCCGTCCGGCCCGACATTGATGCGCCGCTGATTCCAGAGCTGCATCGAGAAGCCGATCAAATCGTGCCCCTGAGCTTTCAGTAATGCGGCGGTCGTCGAACTATCCACGCCACCGCTCATCGCTACAGCAATCATCATGTTCCTGAACTTCACTTCAACGGAAGATACTCAACCTGGCTGAGCAGATCTTCCGGTTCATAGACTTTGGCAATCAGTTCCAGATCGTTGACACATTGCCCAATGGTCACATTAAGCTGATGGGCATAGACAACACCGGCAAAGTATTCGCCTGCTGTCTGCCGCCGCCAGGCCTCGCGCAAAAAATCCTCATCCTGAGTAAAAATCACTCGCCCCAGTTTTCCGGCTCTGTCCAGCAAATCAGGATCGCTCAATGTAATTGTCTGGTCAGCCTGTGCCGTCAGCACATCAACCTGGCGCAATTCCAGACCTGTGGTGATGGCAAAAGGCACATGAACATCCATATAAAGTCCGATGCTCATTTGAGCAGTCCCATTTTTCTCAGACGCTGACGCCCCGGCGAACCCGGCGTTTGTTCGGCCAGTTCTCTGGCGCGCCGGGCCTGAGCAATGATTTCAGTGTCAAGCTCAGTCTGATGCTCATAGTAATAAGCCAGCGCCGAGTGAATCTGCGCCAGTGAAAGATCGGGATGCTGAAAGTAAATCTCTTCAGGACTCCATCCATACGCGATCTTGTCCAGCGCCACTTCAATAACTTTGACTTTCGTGCCACTGACCCAGGCGACGCCACGATCATCAACTTCGATGAGAGTCGAAACAATTGCCGTCATAAATCTTCTCTTTCGTTCTGCGACAGTCCGGTTCGGGTTGAAACCAGTCATTTCAACTCGAAACTCTTTCGTGGCGATGCTAATATCAAGGCGCGGATT
>CAYWDW010000836.1:0-2747 GCA_964457105.1 uncultured Heliobacteriaceae bacterium | reverse complement strand
CGATTCGTAAGGTGATTGATTACGCGCAGCAGATCGCCGCCGGCCTGGCCGCCGCGCACGACAAAGGCATCGTGCATCGTGACCTGAAACCCGAAAACCTGTTTGTCACCAAAGACGGGCGCGTCAAGATTCTGGATTTCGGTCTGGCGAAGCTGAAGCCGCAGAAGTTCGGCGGTGGCGTGGATTCGGAAGCGGCGACGATGAAGCCGCTGACCAATCCCGGTGTGGTGATGGGGACGGTCGGCTATATGTCGCCGGAACAGGTGCGCGGGCAGGAGGTAGATCATCGCTCGGACATCTTCAGCTTCGGCGTGATCCTTTACGAGATGCTGAGCGGGCGGCGGACCTTCAGCGGCGATTCGGCGATTGAAGTGATGAACGCGATTTTGAAGGAAGAGCCGCCGGAGTTGAGCGAGACGAATGTGAAGATCAGCCCGGCGCTCGACAAGATCGTGCGGCGTTGTCTGGAGAAGAAACCCGAACATCGCTTTCAGACGGCGAGCGATCTGGGCTTTGCGCTTGGCACGCTGTCTTCTGTGGCAGAGAGGCCTTCGGGGGCGCGGCTGGAAGCAACGACGGCCTTGCCTGCGCTGACCGGGAGTTTGCCTGCTACCGGCAGGGCGCGATGGTTCGGCAATGCGCGGCTGTGGATGAGCACGACAGCGGTCCTGCTGCTGGGGCTGCTGCTGGCGTTGCCCTTCGCCGTGAAGTTGCTGCGACAGTCGCCGCCCGCTGCGCCCACTGTCGCGCGCTTTACCATCGCCGCGCCGGAGAAGGCGACTTCATTCAGCTCGCCTGAACTTTCACCTGATGGCCGCCATCTGGTTTTCGTGGCGACGACGGAAGGCCGGAGCCGTCTCTGGCTGCGTCCGCTGGGTTCGCTGACGGCGCAACCGCTGCCCGGCACAGAGGGCATTTACGGCTTTCCTTTCTGGTCGCCGGACAGCCGCTCGCTGAGCTTCTTTGCGGGGAACTATCTCAGAAAGCTCGATCTCGCGGGCGGCGCGCCACAGACGTTATGCAAGTTGCCGTTGTTCGTCTCGGGATTGGGCGGCACCTGGAATCGCGACGGGGTCATTCTCTTTTCCGGCGTTGCCGGGATTTATCGTGTCCTGGCGACGGGCGGCGAGCCGACCCTGGCGCTGCGCTCAGATCAGCCAAATCTTTACCGCTGGCCGGTCTTTTTACCTGACGGTCGCCACTTCCTCTTTGTCAGGCCGTCCACCCAGGGAGCGGCGGAAATTCATCTTGCCGCGCTCGACCGCCAGGCGACCACGCGCCTGCTGGCGGCGGATTCACAGGCGCGTTATGCCAACGGTCATCTGCTGTTTGCGCGCGGCGGATCCCTGCTTGCCGTCTCCTTCGATGCCGACAGCCTGAAACTCACGGGCGAGCCTTTCGTGGTCGCGGACAAGCTGAAAGTTGACGGTGACGCCAGAGGATATTTTTCGGTATCTGACAACGGCAGCCTGGCTTTTGATCAGACCGCGCTCGCCAACAATCAGCAACTGACCTGGCTGGATCGCGCGGGCAAACTGCTCGGCACGGTCGGGCCGATGGGCGAGTATGAGTATCCCCGCTTGTCGCCCGACGGGAAGCGGGTCGCGGTGGCGCGGCGTGATCCGCAGAGCCGAACCTGGGACATCTACGTGCTGGACCTCGCGCGGGGCGACGGTTCGCGGCTGACCTTCGATCCGGGCGATGATCGCTTTCCGGTCTGGTCGCCCGATGGCAGCCGCATCGCCTGGCGGACCAATCGAGACGGGGCTTTTCAGATTTACCAGAAGCTGGCGAGCGGCCTCGGACCCGAAGAGTTGCTGCTCACCGCAGAGGCTTTTATCTCTGCCGACAGTTGGTCGGCGGATGGCCGCTCTCTCCTTTACACCCGAGCTGATCCGAAAACGAATCTGGATTTGTGGACGCTGCCGCTCGCAGGAGACCGCCAGCCAGCGCCGTTTGGGCAGACGCCATTCATCGAGTTCGAGGGGCGCTTCTCGCTGACGGGCGCTCACGTCGCCTACACCTCAAACGATCAGGGCAGGCTCGAGGTGTTCGTGCAGACCTTTCCGGCTTCGGGTGGCAGGTGGCAGATTTCGACCGGTGGCGGCAGGCAGTCGTGGTGGCGCAGCGATGGCCGGGAGTTGTATTACCTTTCGGCTGACGGGAAGCTGATGGCAGTGGAGGTAAAGCCGGGCGGCAGCTTCGAGGCAGGCGCGCCCCGGGCGCTGTTTGATCTCGCGCCAGCGCGGGCGCTCGGCAGTAGCAGCTATGCGGTGACGGCGGCGGGGGATCGCTTCCTCTTCATCACGGCGCGGGAGGAGGCCGCGAGTCTGCAATTCACCGTCGTGACAAACTGGGCGGCGGAGTTGAAGAAATGAACTTTCAACCAGCCTCAGGATGATGACGTGACATCAGTCGGCGGATTCATGGCTATAATTGCCTGTCATCTTCACATTACAGGAGCCGAAGAAAAGCATGAAGACTGAACCTGGCAAGCCGCTTTCGACCGACTTCGATGCGCCTCAATCCATTCCTTATTTTCTCTGGGACGAACCGCTGACGGTGGCTGAATTCCGGCAGCGCTTGCAAAGCGCTTCAAGCGCCGAACAAACGCGGTTGCTGGCGAAATTGTTGCGTGAAGCGCGCGACACCGATGTCTGGCAATTCACTTCGCCCGCTGAAATCTGGCGGCGCTGGCCCGCGCTGGCGCCGCACCTGGGCAGGCGGCGCGGTTTTTGGGAGTTTCT
>CAYWDW010000835.1:0-2756 GCA_964457105.1 uncultured Heliobacteriaceae bacterium | reverse complement strand
CGCCGATGCTCGTGCCTGTGCCGAATTCAGACCAGCCGCCATCGCGCCAGACATCAACCGCGAATTCGTCAACGCGCTGACCGAGGCTGATGTTTTCGCGCACACGCACAACATTGAAACTCCGCTCGCGGCCCAGATCGAATTCAACTGTCGCAGCAGTCACGTTGTCATCGGTCGCCCAGTAACTGTTCCGGTCAGCATCAAGCATTTTTGCTGCCCCGAATCGCCTGTCGCCGCCGCGCACGTTGTCGGCTTTTGCGGTGGCGCCGCTCGCAAAGTTGACGGCATACATGCGGCGCAGCAGTTCGCCGAACTCCTGCAACGAACGCACGTCATTTTCGTGCAACAACCCGCGCCGGTCAGGCGGCACATTGAGCAGAAACGCCGCGCCGCGCCCGACTGAAACGAAATACAGATCGAGCAACTGTTGCGGAGTTTTCACCCTGCTGTTTTCCTTTTCGTGCCAGAACCAGCCCGGCCTGATTGAGACATCGCATTCCGCAGGCCGCCACACCGCGCCGTCGCGGTCGCCGCTGTTGAGCCGTTTCTCGATGCCTGCCAGGCCGGGATAAATGCCTGCGGGATTCATCGTGCTCCAGCACGGATCGCCCGCGATGCCCTTTTCATTGCCAACCCAGCGCACATCCGGCCCGGCGTCGCTGAAAATGACCGCACCGGGTTGCAGTTGTCGCACGAGCGCCCACGTCTGCGGCCAGTCGTAATATTTCGTCTTGTCAATGCGCCGCGTCTCTTTGGCCCCGCCATAAAAACCATCGCCGCCGTTGGCGCCGTCGTGCCAGACTTCAAAGATCGGGCCGTAATTCGTCAGCAGTTCGCGCAACTGTGCGCGGTAAAGCTGAAGGTATTCGGGCCTGCCGTAATCCGCATTGTTGCGATCCCAGGGCGAAAGATAGACGCCGAATTTCAGGCCGTGTTTGCGGCACGCTTCAGCCACCGCTTTGACGACATCGCCCTGGCCATTCATCCAGGCGCTGCTCGCCACACTGTGCCGCGTCGTTTTAGTCGGCCACAAACAAAATCCGTCGTGATGTTTCGCCGTCAGAATCACGCCTTTCATCCCACCAGCCTTGAGCGCGCTGACGATCTGATCGGCATTGAAATTCGAGGGATTGAAAATGTTCGGGTCTTCGTCGCCGTAGCCCCATTCACGGTCAGTGAAGGTGTTGGGCGAAAAATGCAGGAAGGCGTACAGCTCAAGTTCGTGCCAGCGCAACTGACGCGCCGAAGGCACCGCGCCGAATGGTTTGGGCGCTGCCGTGCGGCCCTGCGCTCCGGCCTGCCAGGCCAGCACGCACACCGCCGCCAGCAGAATTATTGTGATGACAATGTTCTTTTTCATATGTCTGCTCGTTTGCCTTTCATCACAGCTTCAGATCAAGTTGCAACTGCGTGCAGAGGACAGTCGCCTGGTCCGTCGTGCCGGGGCGCTCGCTCAACGAAGCGGACTGTCTCAGCGCCCGGTTGCCTGACACGTCATTGCCGACCGATCTAACGCGGCGAGTGATTTGAAATCAGCAGGCCACCGTCAAGCACGATGACCTGTCCGGTCAGCAGATCAGAGCCGGTGATGATGCCCAGGATAGTGGCCGCCACGTCTTCGGGGTCGAGCACCCGTTGCAGCAGGACGCTGTCTTCAGTTCGCTTTTTGACCTGGGCGTAAACCTGCGCGCCCAGCCCGTCCTGCAACCAGCGCGAAGTGATGAACCCCGGCGCAACCGCATTGACGCGCACGGTTGGCGCAAAGACACGGGCCAGCGTCACCGTCAGATTATTGAGCGCGGCTTTTGAGGCGGCGTAAGGAATCGAACTGCCGATCCCGGCGACTCCGGCCACGCTCGACACGTTGACGATTTCACCGCTGCCTGCTGCCGCGAGCGCCGCCCTCGCCGCGCGCGCACACTGAAATGCGCCGATGACGTTGACGGCCATAATCCGCATCCAGTCTTCCGGCTTCACCGCTTCGAGGTCGTCGTGTTTGATAAAGCTCGTCGTTCCGGCGTTGTTGATGAGCACGTCCAGCCGCCCGAATTCCCGCACGGCAGTGTCAATCATCCGGCGGCAGTCAGCGTCATCGGACACATCGGCCTGCACGGCAAGGCCTTTGACGCCGAATTCAGCAACCTCAGCAGCAGTCTGTTCGGCCTCGTCTTTCGAGCGGCTGTAATTGACGAGGACCGCACAACCGCGCCGCGCCAGTTCAAGCGCCGCCGCGCGCCCGACGCCCGTGCCGCCTCCGGTAATGACGGCTGCTTTGCCTGTAATGTCCATGATTTGATTTTTCGGGTAATGAAAAAAAGTGGCCACAGCGCAACCGCTGCGAGCAGTCAGATCAATTTGCAACCGGGTGCAGAGTTACAGTACGCGAGCGTGAGCGAGCGCCCCGGCACTGCGGCTGCGGGGGGGGCGCCCCGGGCCCGGGGGGGGGGGGGCGACCGCACACGCTCGCGTACTGTAACTCTGCACCCGGTTGCCGTCTTTGTCTTTGCGCGTGCTGACAGTGAACCTGAAAGCGCCTGCATTAAACATCGGAACTGACGCCGAAACAATCCCTGACGCACTGCTGAAAGGGAGATGGCAGATGACAGATGGCAGATGGCAGATGGCAGATGGCAGATGGCAGATGGCAGATGGCAGCGAGACTGCGGCCTCTCTTCCTTCCGACTACCGAATTCCGACTACCGAATTCCGAATTCCGAATTCCGAATTCCTCCGCTCAACCGGCCCGGCTGAACAGG
>CAYWDW010000834.1:0-2760 GCA_964457105.1 uncultured Heliobacteriaceae bacterium | reverse complement strand
AGGTTCATTCTTTGCTTACGGCCACACGATCAGGCTGAACACGATGGGAATGGAATTCGATTCACTCGTGTACTTTGCTGCCACGCCAGGCTTGCCCCGCAACCTGCTCGGACGGGAAGGCTGGATGCAGAAAATCCGCCTTGCCATTGTGGATTACGACTCAGCCCTGTACCTCGGCCATTACGATTTCGTTTGAGAAAGAACGTTACTTTTCAGAAGCGCCTGATTACTGCCAGTTTGAAAAAACGATACTATTGCTATGCTAAACTCAGCCGGACAATTCAATGAAGGGAGTCTCAATCCATGTCACAAATCACGTTTGAGCAAATTCTCTACGGCATCCAGTCACTTCCGCCGGAAGAGGTGGAAAAGCTGCGCGGAATTCTCAATCTCCCTGATGAGAAACAGCGGAGAATCGAAGCCGCGCGCGCCCTGGCGCACGCTGCCAGTTTGCGTGACTGGTCACTGGATCGCCAGTGGCTTCGTGATCATCGCCGGGAATATTCCGGGCAGTGGGTTGCCATCAAAGATGGTCAACTCATCAGTCATGGCCCCGACGGCAGGGCTGTCATCCACGCTGCCAGAGAAGCTGGTTATCCTGACGCCCTGATTACACTGGTCGAGCCTGAACCGGATCCGAACCGTGCCATTATCAACCTTGGCTGACCATGGATCATTCGCTTCGTTTCAGAATCAGCTACGCATTCGATGCCCTGGACAGTGGCATTACAATTCCTGTTTCCCTCCGGCTCGGAGAGCAGATGATTTACTGCCGGGCCAATATTGATACGGGAGCGCAGGTCTGTCTGTTTCAGCGAGAGACTGGTGAAAGTCTCGGTCTGCCGATTGAACAGGGGCATCGTCGGATGATGGACACTCTGGCTGGTTCGTTCACCGCTTACGGACATCAGGTTACTCTGCACACGCTCGGTCTGGACTTTGATTCGATGGTCTATTTTGCGGCGGCAGACAATCTGTCCCGCAACCTGCTCGGTCGTGAAGGCTGGCTGCAAAAAGTGCGCCTTGCCGTCATTGATTACGATGCCGCCATTTATCTCAGCCATTACGATTACACCTGAACCATGACTATTTCTGCTGCTTCGCTTTGATCTTCTGATTCACCTGCGCCAGTTCGATCAGCAGCTTTTCCAGCGCCGCTTCGTATTCTTCCGTCTTCATCTGTTCCTTGCGGGCCTTGAGTTGTTCGACCTCGCTTTCAAGGCGCGACTTTTCGGCAAAGAGTTTCTTCAGTTCCTCGTCGCCGCCGGCAAGCTGCGCGGGCAGGGAATCGAAGTAGGTGGTCCTGGCCAGCGCGCCGTCGCCTGCTTCAGCTTTCTGATGGCCCGTCCCGTCGCCGTTGTCGTCAAGCAGGGCGTGTTCGGTGACGAGGCGGTTTTCCTGTTTGTAAAACCCATCCGTCAGTTTGACGGCGTACTCAAAAGCTTCAAGCACCGAGACGCGACCGTTTTTGTCGGCATCGGCTTCAGCGCCGCTCGTTTCAGCATCGGCTTTGATGTCTTCTGATTTCTGGCTGGTCAGCGCCGCGATGAAGTATTCAGCAAAGCGCGTGGCGTTCTGTTCCATGCCGCTGCGCGTGGCGGTGACGATGACGCGGCCCGGCGCTGACAGGGGTTTGATGAATTCGCCGCTCGCGCTCGTGGTGTTGATGATGACGAGGTGGCGGGTCGGAAAGTCCCTGAGCAGCGCGGCGTAATCCTGCGCCGAAAGGTCAGGGCCGGGCAGATTGAACTTGGCAATCTTGCCGTCAAACGTGCCGTGACCGATGAAGAAAATAAAAACGCGACTGTCGGCTTTGACTGCGCTGCGCAAACCGGCAAAGGCTTTTCTGACTTCCTCGGCAGAGGCTCTGGTCGCGCCGCTGGTGCCTTTTTCGTTCAGCACCGTGACGTGATCGGGCGCAAAGGCCAGGCGTTCGATCATCGTCGCGCGCAGATCGTTCGTCCACTTGTCGAACTGCTTTGCATAAGCCTCCTCGCCGCTGATGCCGCTGATGATGAGCGCGAATTTGATCGGATCGGGGGGTTGCAGATTCGAGATTGCAGATTTGAGATTGTCGGGCGGGGCGGTCGGCGTCTGAGTTTCAGTCTTCGGTTTCGTGACGCTGTTCTGGTGCGACTGCGGCGTCGGCGGAGTGCAGCCGGCCAGACAGGCCAGACAGGTATAAAGAAAAGTGGTCAGCAGGTAATTCATAAGTTCACGGTTGAGGCGCATTGGTCAATCTGCAATCCGCAATCTGAAATCTGCAATCAGGCGAGTCCTTTTTTCTTGCGCAGAAACCATTCGGCGCTCGCAAGGCCGACAAGCAGCAGGAAGTTGACGGGCATATCCCACAAATCTTTGGTGACGCGCTCGGAGTTGCTGCCTTCCAGGTATTGAATCTCTTCGAGCATCTGCCCGGCCTGGGCGAGCGGAAAGTATTTGCCTCCGGTTTCGGCGGCGATGCGTTTGAGCAGTTCGACGTTCTGCGCGGCATCGTGATATTCGCGGTTGAGTTCAGCGACCAGAAAGCCCGACTGCGCCGTGCCGACGGTGGCGGCACCTTTGCGCGCGGTCAGTTCGATTTTGTACAGGCCCATTTCATCGGGCGTGAAATCGCCGCGAAAGTTGTTGCCCTCTTCGCTGAAATCAAAATTCAGCGGCACGTCAACCGACTGGCCCGAAGGTTTGGTCAGGCGGGCGACCGCCTGCGCGTCCTTGATTGCTTCATACTTTGCATCCTCAACATCGGCGCGAATCGTC
>CAYWDW010000833.1:0-2761 GCA_964457105.1 uncultured Heliobacteriaceae bacterium | reverse complement strand
CCGTTGGGAAAAGCGCGCCGTTCAATTCTTTTTTGAAGGACATTGACTGATGTCCAAAGCTGACCTGGGCACGCTCGATCAACGTTCGGCAAAAAGCGACTTTCAGCAAATCCGCCGTAGCTGCGGGGGCGTCCGCCGCAGTTTCCCTGATAGCCGACAGCAGGCGGCTGAGCAGCCGCAACGTTCGTTCATCCCACCATTTTTCGATCTGATGCAGTGGCGGCGTCCAGTGCGCATTCGTTCCTGTCGCGACGATGGTTTCGGCCACGCGACTGGCGAGTTGTTCGAAAGCTGCCAGCTCTTCCGGGCGATACGACCTGGTTTTGCTGGCAGCCAGCCAAAGCAAAAAAGGATTGATGTCGGTTGTGTCTGCCGGAATTCCGCGTTCAGCGCAAACCAGAGCCGTTGTGCCTGTTCCGCAAAAAGGGTCAAGCACGGTGAGCGCCTGAGGCGGGATGGTTCCGAGCAATTCCGCCACGAGGTGGACAGAATAGGCTGGTGTCAGTCTGAGCCAGCCGTAACGCGTATGTTTGAGATTGGCTTTCTGCGTCAGATGTTCGCGCAAGCCGAGTGTGGGAGCTATTGTCATATTGCTGTTGCTATATTGGTCGTTATGCTGCCAGCAGCGCTTTGAGAACTATTTCCACCTCCGCTCTGATGCGCGGCGAAAAACGTTGAAAGAAATCAGCCAGATCATAACCGATTATGTCGCGGCAGAAGCCATAGGCGCTGGCCGTATTTTCCCCTTCGGTCAGGCCATTCAATAGCAGCCACAGATTTTCCTGATACCGTTGCGCTACGTCGCCATCAATCTGTGTGGAGAACAGCAGGAGAACCGGAATGTGAAGATGCGCGTAGGCTTTGGACGCATTGGCGATGTCCGCATTCTGGCGTTTTGAATCCTTGCTTTTGTAGCCCTGCCGCACTTCAAACACGACGCCTTTGATATTCGCCAGAGTGCTTTTCGGCAAGCCAATGGTAAGAGCGGCAGCGGTCAGCCAGTCGGTGACTCGCTGGCGCGCGATTTCGTTTTCAATCTCGGCGATTGTGATCCGACCATCCAGCGTCAGCCTGCGCTGCCTGCCTTTGGCCGCTTTCACCGCATAGCTCCAAACAGATTGTTCAAGCGATAATCCCAGACAATCCTGGAGCATTTGCTGAAAGATCCACTGACTGCCGATCCCAACCTGTCGGTAAATCGAGGTCATCCCGCCCGCCGCTTTGTGCGCAGCGTACATCAGGGGCGAATCAATCCCAAGCCAGTGATAAAAAGGGTCAGCGCTGTACAACGCCGAAAACTGCGACAGCGACAATCCTTCCCCGCGCCCCTGACCAAATTTCGGCTTGTAATTTGCGCATTTGCGGATTGCTGTGATCAGTAGCGTGAAGTAGCGTTCATCCTGAGACAACGCTGCCGGTACTACTGGCAGCGTTTCAACATCCGAATCCGGCTCGGTGCCTGCTGTGAATTCGTCGTCACTATTGCTCATGACACTATCGCCGTGCTTTTCCGCGCCGCCGTTCCTGCCGCTCTTTCTGCTTTTCACGCTCAGCATCATTGTCATTGTCATCGTCGTCTTCGATCACGCGGACAAAGGCGCTGCGCACGGGGGCGGGCATCTGCGAATCGGCGCCGCGCACTGACTTCCAGATGATTTCATTGAATTCGATGTCGGGCGCGGCGTCCTCTTTGCTGAAATCCATTTGCGCTGAACGTTGCGCGCCGGGCGCGTTTTCAGGATTTCTTTCAGTCAGATCAACGCGGGCCGGGAGGTGTTTGTAAGGCGTCAGGTCGGCTTTATTGGTAAATGAATTGAACATCGGCGTCGCGGCGGCGTCGTACTGACTCATCGGCGGCAGGCCGAGAATCAGTTCCATCGTGCGCAGCAGGCCGGAAGTGGTATACATCGTCGAATCAACGAAGCGGCGTTTGGTATACGGGCTGATGACGAAGACCATCGAACGGTGCGCGTCAACGTGATCGGGGCCGTTCTGCGCGTCGTCTTCGACGATGAAGATGGCCGTGTCCTTCCAGTATCTGTCGCTGTGCGTGATGGCTTCGACCAGGCGACCGACGGCGAGATCGTTTTCAGCCACGTAAGCGCGGGGCGTGAGCGCCCCGGCGCGCGTGCCCTGCGTGTGGTCGCCGCCGATGCGAATGATCTGGAATTGCGGCAACTGGCCGTTCTGTTCATAAGCGCGAAACTCTTCAAGCCAGATGTCAATCCGCCTGTTGTCGGGAATGTTCAGATCCCAGGCCGGAAAGGTCGGGCTGAAGTGGCCCTCGAGCGCCGATTCATAAGTGAAATTTTCGCGGCGCGCTTTGGCGCTTTCGGCGGTTTCAGTGTCGCCGCCGCCACCGCCGCCAGCTTTGACATCGCGCACGCCGACGAATTCACCGTAGCTGCGATAACTCACACCGGCGCGCTGGCAGTAATCCCAGATGTAACCTTTGGTCGGTCGCGCAATTTTTTTGCTGCCTTCGTAATCGTAAGTGCGCCCGCGCCGCGAATAGTTTGTCGGCCAGGTCTTTTCAACGTAATCGGTCGCGTATGCGCCCATCGACCAGTTGTGGCCGTCGGCCGAGACCTCGGCATCGACGAAGAAGTTGTCGAGCAGGACGAATTCGCGTGCGATGGCGTGCTGGTTCGGCGTGACGTCCTCTCCGAACAGGCAGAGTTGCGGATCGCCGTTGCCTTCGGGCATGTCGCCGAGGACCTGATCGTAGGTCCGGTTCTCCTTGACGATGTAGATGACGTGC
>CAYWDW010000832.1:0-2762 GCA_964457105.1 uncultured Heliobacteriaceae bacterium | reverse complement strand
CGCTGCGACCGTCGCTGTCAAAATCGCCCGCTGCGACAAACTGCGGATTGACCGGCACACTGTAAACTTCAGCCGTCGGCTCAAAAGGCACATCTGATCGCTGCGCCGCGCCGCGCGACACCAGGCCGCGATGAACGGCAATCAGGCCACCCGCCGGGCTGCGGTAGGCCGCAATCACATCCTCGGCGCCATTGCCATCCAGATCGCCCGCCGCCAGCGCCAGCGGCTGGGCCTCGTTGTCTGCTGCCAGGTGCGCCTGCGCGCCCGCATAAGCGGTCACGATTTCGCGCTCACGACCGGTCGGGGCGGACCGGGACACAGCTTTTCCGGCAGTGGCCCGGACCGGCTGCGTGATGGCGGCGACAACATTGCGCACTGAACTGCTGACCGAGCTGTGACGACGTGCCTGAACAGTCAGGAATGACAACAGCATCAGCCCTGAAATAACAGCGATCCAGATGATAACCCTCTTCATTTTGATCCTTCACCTTTCTGCTTTCTGTATGGATTGTGATCCGGCGATGCGAAGGCAGACTTCGCCCTGCACTGCCTGAACGGCAGTGTGGACTTCACGTGTCTCCGGCTGCCCGGCAAACCAAAGTCCTGCCTGCAGGGTGCCAGGTCTCAAAGGTTGAGACAGACTTTCCCTGAGCCATCAGACTTCATTTCCGGCCCCTGACCGACCTGATGATTTGCCTGTTGCTGGCTTAAATAACGATTGTTCTGACTGAGGACCAGTTGGAGTGGCCCTGCTGAAGACTGTTGACAGCGATTTTACTGCGCGCTCCCAATGACGCTGTCTGCCATGTGAGAAACCTGAGAAACTTTGAGTTATGCCCCGCCTGCCCGTAATCAAATTTCGTTCCAGATGATGACCTGCCCCGGCAGGCTGCAATCAACTCTTTGACACGCAAGCGAATGTCTCTGTCAGTGCAGTTCTCTGCGCTCTGAGCTGACAATGGCGAAGTGGTTACGCAGTAACCATCGCTTTCGGCTCACCCGGCTCTGCGGGTCAAAGCAAGTATTGAGAACTGAATCACCTGACCAACTGGTTACTGCGTTCACGCAGATGATTACTCAGTCACCACCCGTGCAGACCGCCTGGGCCTGCCTCGCCGGGCTGGTAATCAGTCGCGCGATGGCCTTGCGCAGTCCGGTGCGTGTCATGCCCAAAGCTCTGGCCGTCTGCGACAGATTGCCGCTGTGCCGTGCCAGCGTGCGTTCAATCATGCGCTTTTCCATGCGATTGAGGTTTTCGGCCAGGGTCAGGGCGTCGTCAATCAGCGGCTCAGGCGTGGCCGCGTGCGACTCAGCCGCCTGCGTAATGGCGGGCGAGAGGTGGCCGGGCCTGATGATTTCGCCATCATCGGCAAACAGCACCAGCCGCTCGATCTCATAACACAATTCGCGGACGTTGCCCGGCCAGCCGTAAGCCATCAGCCGGTTGACAGCTTCGCGGCTCAGCGTCAGGCGTCGCCGCCCGGACTGCCGGCAGTAATAATCAAGGTAGTGTGCAATCAGCCAGGGAATCTCTTCGCGCCGTTCGCGCAGTGGCGGCAGGTGAATTCTGATGGCATTGAGCCGGTAATAAAGGTCGGCCCGAAAGCGGCCAGCTTCGACTTCGGCTTCGGGGTGGCGGTTGGTCGCGGCAATCAGTCGCACGCTGGCCCTGACCGGTTCGGTTGCGCCAAGCGGCAGCACTTCGCCTTCCTGCAAAAAACGCAGCAGCCGGGGTTGATGCTCCAGTCCCAGTTCGCCGATTTCATCCAGAAACAGCGTGCCGCCTTCAGCCCCGCGAATCAGGCCGGGATAATCGCTGATGGCGCCGGTGAAGCTGCCGCGCCGATGCCCGAACAACTGGCTTTCAGCCATCTCCCTGACCAGCCCGACGCAGTTGAAGACCACCAGCCGCTGATGCCGCCGTTCGCTGTGCAGGTGGACGAAGCGGGCCAGCAGTTCCTTGCCCGTGCCGCTTTCACCCGTAATCAGCACGGGGCTGTGACTGGCTCCGGCCCTGATGATGCGACTGAGGACCTGGCGCAGCACTGGTGAAGCCGCAATGAAATTTGGAATGCCTTCGACGCGATGCCACGCTGCTTCCGGCGGTTCCCAGACTTCCCTGGATGCACACTGTCCGGCAGCCGTTTCAGGCGAGCTGGCCTGAATTTCTGCGGCAGCCGGAAACCGCAGCGATGAATGTTTTTCAGGTAAACAAACACTGGCCGAGTCAGGCAGTCTGGTCAGCAGATGCTCCTGTCCTGTCATGTGTTCCAGTCCGTACTTGTTGTGTCGGACAGCACCATCTCCGTTTTTGCGCAGCCGCCATTGAGCTGTCATCCATTCAAGGCCCGCCATTCGGGGTGACAACTCAGGTCAGCTTTCAGCCATCGCCCCGCAGCCTCAGACTCCGGCCAGGCGATTGCCGTGCAATTCAGATTTCATTTGTCTCAAAGATGGCCGACACCCGGACTTCAGTTGGAATGCTCCGACTTATCCACCAATATTTGCTGAGCCGATGATTATTTGTGCGTCTGCCAGACGGTCTTCAACCGGGTTGCACTTCGTTCAACTCAGACCGTACACCGGCACTGCCGCGCCGTGAATTGCCCGCGCATCATCCGAAGCCAGAAACAGCATCACGTCAGCCAGCGCCGCCGGTTCAATCCAGCGGCTGTGATCGGCGTCCGGCATGGCGGCGCGGTTCTGCGGCGTATCAATCAGGCCCGGCAGCACGCAGTTGACGTTGATGCCATGCGCCTTGA
>CAYWDW010000831.1:0-2767 GCA_964457105.1 uncultured Heliobacteriaceae bacterium | reverse complement strand
GCGCTCCTTGTTTGCCTGCGCTCCTTGTTTGCCTGCGCTCCTTGTTTGCCTGCGCTCCTTGTTTGCCTGCGCCTGAGTCTCAGGCTCCGGGTTGGTTGTCTTGAGGTCTGGCAGGGTCAGCGGTATGATGCTGCCTCAATTTCCGCCTGATCTGAAATCAGCAATCAAATCCGGGGTTAACTTTCCGAATCTGACTGGAGGCATCACGATGAATATGGAAGCTCTCGGCATGGTCGAGACGAAGGGATTTGTCGGCGCGGTCGAAGCTGCCGACGCGATGGTGAAGGCTGCCAACGTGCAACTGACCGGCAAGGAATATATCGGCGCAGGCTACGTGACTGTTTTCGTGCGCGGTGATGTCGGCGCGGTCAAAGCTGCGACCGATGCCGGGGCGGCGGCGGCGCGGCGCGTCGGTGAACTCGTCAGCGTGCATGTCATTCCGCGCCCGCACATCGAAGTTGAGCGCGTCATCCCGCAGAATGGTTATCGTCCCGGTTCGCGTCTCGAAGGCGGTTCGCAGCAGGTGCTGACCGATGGCGAAGCCGGTAAGGATGCGAAGCGCATCAGCGGTTCGCGGGAAGAAAAGAAGTAGAGAAATCAAAAGGCAAAAGGCAAAAATCAAAAGGCAAAAGTAAGCTAAGAAAGAAATCCCTGATCTGAAAAGGTAAAGCGCCGAACCTTTTGCCTTTTGATTTTTGCCCTTTGCCTTTTGCCTTGTTTTTCCCTATGCCCGATCAGGATCTTCAATCAGTTCAGACCGCGCGCGACCTGGTCGCTGCGGCGCATCGCGCCCAGGCCGTCATTGCCGGATTCGATCAGGCGAAAATTGATGCCATCTGTGAAGCGATGGCGCAGGCCGCCCGCGCGCAATCCCTGCGCCTGGCGACGATGGCGCACGAAGAAACAGGCTACGGCAATCCGGCAGACAAGAATGTCAAAAACCTGTTTGCGGCGGTGGATATTCATCACTACTTCAAAGGGCTGCGCACGGTTGGCGTCGTGCGCGACACCGGCAGCGTGATTGAAATCGCATCCCCGCGCGGTGTCGTCGCAGCGATTATTCCTTCGACCAATCCGACCTCAACGGCGATTTTCAAGATTCTGATTTCAATCAAATCGCGCAATGCAGTCGTGCTCAGTCCGCATCCGTCGGCGACGCGGTGCGTGGTCGAAACGGCGCGGGTGATGCGCGAGGCCGCCGTCACTGCGGGATTACCGGCTGAAGCCATCGGCTGCCCTGAAACAACGACCATCGAAGGCACCGAAGCCCTGATGAAACACCGCCACACGGCGGTGATTCTGGCGACGGGTGGCATCGGCCTTGTCCGCGCGGCCTATTCATCGGGCAAGCCTGCGTTCGGCGTCGGGCCGGGCAACGTGCCGGTGCTGATCGAACGCACGGCAGATGCGGCCAAAGCCGTGAGCGACATTCTGGCCGGCACCTGTTTTGATTTCGGCACCATCTGCGCTTCCGAGCAGTCGGTCGTGGTGGATGTGCCGCTTGATCGTGAAGTGCGTGAGCAGTTCACCGCGCAGGGCGCGCACTTTTTGAATCCGGCGCAGATTGAAGCCGTGCAGCAAGTCATCGTGCAGCCGAATCGCAGCCTCAATCCCAAAGTGGTTGGGCAGCCCGCGACCCGCATTGCTGAAATGGCCGGCATCGGTGTGCCGCCGAATACGCGCTGCCTGATTGCTGAAATCAACGGCGTGGGCCGCGACTTTCCGCTTTCGCTCGAAAAGCTCTCGCCGGTGCTGACCTATTACGTGGTCAACGGGCTGGAGGAAGGCTGTCGGGTCTGCGATGACGTGCTGCATTACGGCGGAATGGGCCACACCTCAGGCATTCACACGCGCAACCGCGAAGCCGCGCTGCGTTACGGCCTGCTGATGCCGACGGCGCGCATCGTGGTCAATTCACCGACCACGCACGGAGCCATCGGCTTTTCAACTGATCTGGCGCCGTCAATGACGCTTGGCTGTGGTTCGTGGGGCGGCAATGTCACGTCAGATAACATCTCGCCGCTGCACCTGATGGACATCAAGCGCGTGGCTTTTGAGACGCGCCCGGTGACGGTGCCTGAACAGATCACAAACGTGAAAGCGGCCAGCCAGCCAGCGCCTGCCGTCACCGTTCAGCCGACGCCTGCGCGCCAGCCTGATCGCGCCACCGTCGCCGCGCTCGTTGAGCAGTTTCTTTCGGCGCGAAAAGTTGAACCGCCGCCTGCGCCCAAACCTGAAGCTGCGCCCAAGCCAGCGCCTGCTCCGGCGGCTGAACAACGGAACGGGCATCAGGCGGTTGATTTTGTGTGCGAAGATGACGTGCGCCGGGCGATGGCGGCAGGGCAGAAAATTTATATCAATGCGAAAACGATCATCACTCCGTCCGCGCGCGATGTCGGCGCCGCGCACGACGTTTTCGCCAAAGGCTGATGGTGGAACAGCACAAAAAACAATTGAAACGCGAATATCAGCAGGCCCATCCCCGCATGGGCATCTGGCAGGTGCGCAACCTCGTCAATGACCGCGTATTGATTGGCGCGTCATTGAACCTGCCGGGCATGCTCAATCGGCTTCAGTTTCAGTTGCAGATGGGCAGTCATCAGCACGCTGAGTTGCAGGCCGACTGGAACGAGTATGGCAGTGATAACTTCGCCTTTGAAATTCTGGATGAACTGACGCCCAATGCCGACCCGCAGCACGATCATCGCGCCGATCTTACCTTCCTTGAGGAGCTGTGGCTTGAAAAACTGCAACCTTACGACGCACG
>CAYWDW010000830.1:0-2770 GCA_964457105.1 uncultured Heliobacteriaceae bacterium | reverse complement strand
GCGATGTGCCGTGAAATTCCCAGCCGCCAAGCACTCGTTCAGCCAGGGCGTTGGCGTTGCCGAGCAGCCACCTGCCGCGCCCAATCGGCAGTTCATAAATCCAGTTGACCTTGAACGCATGCGTCAGATCCTGCGGCGCGCGGTAACGTTCAAGCTCCTCGTTCTCATCGCGCAGCGTCAGCGGCTGCCCGAAGGTCGTCTGACTGGAGAAGAAATAATTCGTCAGCGACTTCGAGAACGTGTAGTTGGCCTGCACGAGCAACCCCTTCGATATCCGGCGACGCAGCTCAAACTGCAGCGCGTCATATGACGTGTTGACATCGTTCGTGTTCAGCGACACACCGCCGAGCAGCAGGCCCGGATTGACGACGAAAAAGTTTTGCGGCAGGCCCGCCGCGACCGCGTTATCCAGGAAGTTGACATTGAGCGTGTTGGCCAGGCCCAGCGGATTGGCGTTGTTCGGACTGAGCGCCGCCAGACGATTCGCATTGCGGAACTGACTGGAAGTGTAATTTGACGCAGTGCCTGCCTGCGCTGCCGGAAGCCCGCTGAAAAACGAAAGCATAATCGGCAGCGGCGAGGTGCCGGTGTTCGGCCCGAAATAAGCGAACGAATTGCCGCGCCCGGCGGCCTGGTTGGCGGCAAGGTTGGCCTGCGCTTTTTTGAATTCATCGAGGAAGCCGTTCTCGACAACGTTGGTTTCGTTCAGCCCGTAACGCCGCCACAGATCGCGCCCGCGCGTGCCGACGTAACGCGCTTCGATCACGGTGTCCTTTGTAATTTCGCGCTGCAACCCGAAGGTGAACGAATGCACGAGACCGGTTTTCAGTTGCGGATCGAAGCCGAAGGCCGCGTCGAAGATTTGTCCGACATACGGGTAAACCGGCTTGTCGGAAAATGACGGCGGCACAAGTTTTGCCGTCTCGCGCAGCAGTGTGCCGAGCGGCAGCGAATCATCAGCCGTGTCCTTGTTGACGGTCAGAATGCCGCCCGGATTGCTTTGCAGCGGGGTGATGACCGCGCCGAGGCCTTCGCGGACAAAGGCCATCGAATAACCGCCGCGCACGACCGTTTGCCCGCCGCTGCCGATGAGGCGACCGAGCCAGCCGCCATTTGCGTTCGGACTCCAGGCCACGCCGATGCTCGGCGCGACATTGTTGAAGTCATCGCGGTAAAGCTTCTCGCCGACTTTCAGTTCATTGAACTCAGTCAGTTGCCCTGCGAGCGTGCCAGGCTTGAACAGATTGCCTTCGCCTGAAATGCCGAACAGGTCGGCATAAGTTGTTTTGGCAAAGTTGGTGTTCTGTGACGTGATGGCATATTGCGGTTCCCATCGCACGCCCAGGTTGACGGTCAGGTCGGGGCGCATGCGCCAGGCATCCTGAGCATAGAAGGCAAACGACGGCTGCCGGAAGCGCGTTTCCTGCGGGCCGAGCAGACCGTATTTGCCGTTGTTGAGAAACGCGATGCGATCAATCGCCGAGACGCGCCCGGTCAGCGTCGCGTAAAGCTGCGCCGCCGTGCCCAGGTCAGCTTCCGAA
This sequence comes from uncultured Heliobacteriaceae bacterium, assembly GCA_964457105.1. GTDB lineage: Bacteria > Acidobacteriota > Blastocatellia > RBC074 > RBC074 > DASRDU01. The sequence continues at coordinate 1,229 of CAYWDW010000830.1, read as the reverse complement.
GCGCCGGGGAAGTTGGCCGGATTGAAAAAGACATTCTCCGCCGGGTCGCCTTCCGCAATGCCGAAATTGATGCTCGGCACGATCTGATTCAAATCAAGCTGAAATGATTTGAGCAGATTCCAGTTGCCGCCGAAGTTGAACGAATGCGATCCCTTCGCCCAGGTCACGTTGTCTGAAAAATTGAAGCTCGGCGTGTTGCGCCGGTTCGAGGTGTTGCCGAACAGGCGCAGGCCGCGTTGCGGGAATGACTGCACCGCCGATGCGTCGGTGATGCCGAGGTCTGAAAGGTTCAGGTCATAGCCGCCCTGATTGGCAAACTGCGCCGGGCTGACTTCACCAAGAAAAAGCGAGATGCCGCCGAGCAGGCTGAAGCGCGCTTCGTTGACCAGGCTCGGCGTCAGCGTCGAACGCAGCGCGATTGAATTCGACCAGCGCTGTGAATTCTGTCCGCCGTGATTCGGGAAGCCGGGATAGGCCGGATCGGTGTTGTTCAGAAAATCAACCGGCTTGCCGCCGAATTCCTGATAGTTCCAGATGTTTTCAAGGTGATGTTTGCTCGTCAGGTTGAAATCCAGCCGGACCGTCGTGAAATAACGATTCTGTCCGCCGATGCCGTTGAAATTGAAGTTCTGATAATTCGGCGCATTCGGAATCGCCTGCACCGAACCCTGACCGGTTGACGTGCGAATCTGCGAAAGCAGACCGCCCACGGTCGGATCAATCGTTGACGGCAGCCCGTTCGCCGCTGCCAGGTTGAGCAGGTTCACGCTTTGCACGCCCGCCGAAGTGACGTACTGAAAAACACCGGCCTGCGCCTGCGGGCTGAGAATCGTGCGCTGCCGCAACTGCTGTTCAGGCAGACGGAACTCTTCGTAGTTGACGAAGAAAAACGCCCTGTCCCGGCCATTGAAAACTTTGGGAATCGTGATCGGCCCGCCGACTTTGCCGCCGTACTGATTGAGCAGCACGCGCGCGCGCGGCTGTCCGGCGAGGTTGCTGAAATAGTAATTGGAGTTGAGCACCGGGTTGCGATGGTATTCATACAGCCCGCCATGAAATTCATTCGTGCCGCCGCGCGTGGCGAATTTGATCTGCACCGCGCCGTCGCCCGAACTTTCAGCGCCCGGCGTCGCGGTCGAAACCGTGACCTCTTCAATCGCGTCAATGCGCGGACGCACGAACGTGAAGAAGCCATCGTTGGAACTGATCAGATTGTCCTGCACATCCAC
>CAYWDW010000829.1:0-2774 GCA_964457105.1 uncultured Heliobacteriaceae bacterium | reverse complement strand
ACCGGTTTGGTGTTCGCCTGGTTCTCGGCCCACTCCGAGCGCTGGTTGAACCAGTTACCGGTCAGCGGCGCAGTCAGAGAAAGGCAGTTGTCGGGCAGGAGCATGGTGTAACCGTCCGTGTAATTGAACTGCGTGCTGCCGATGGCCCGCGCCGCGCCCTGGCCGGTCACTCCCGGCGCCCACTTCTCAATCTTCCAGATTTGTCCCCGGCAGGTATAGGCGAAGCGGAAGTTGTAGCCGGTCGGATAAGTGATTCTGGTCGGTAAATAAATCTGCGCGCCGTTCATCCCTGCCGGATCGGTCACGGGCGGGTTCTGCGGATCGAAGGAAATGGTAACGGGTTCATAGTTGATGATCGCATATTTGAATAACACCCCGCCGCGATCCTGCCGGATTTCGCGCAGCCGGTTACTCTCGTAATAAAAATCAATCCTCCGGCTGAGCGTGTCGGTCACATAATCAATCACCTTGTCGTTATTGGAAAGCGTCTTGTAAACGATACTGATGAAGTTGCCGTTGCGGTCCTTGATCTGCGTTGGCAGGAACTGGTCATCGCCGCTCGCGGTGGCTGATTCATTGAAGGTGATCTTCGCGCCACCGGTCGTGCGCAGTACTTTTGTGGACGAGTTGAAATCGAGATATGACGAATCGTAGCTCTCGTACAACCCCGAAACCGAGTTGTAACCGAGGTCGTGCCGCGTCCCATCAGGCGCGATGTAAATGAAGCTCTGTTTGCCGGTCGTGGAGTTGGTGTAAGGGCCGATGCTGCCGGAGTTGTTGACGCCCTGAATCGCGCCGAAGCCAATGCGCCAGCCTGGCGCCGGATAGCCCTTGTCGGCGTTGAAGACATTCACGCCGGTTCCCGGAGTCCATATTTTGCTGTTGTAAGTCAGCGCGAGCGAGAGATTCAGTCCGGCGCGTCCGGCCAGCGCGAGGACCGGCGCGGTGAAACTGAAATTGCCCGAATCAAGATTGACTGAGACTCCGCCCACGACTGCGTTGCCCGCGGTCGGGTCGGCATTCTGCAACGGCTTGCTTCCGGCAACGCCAGTGTCATTCGCCGCTGTGACGAGATTCGTGTAGTAGTTGCTGAAGTTCGCCGGAGTCGCCGGTTTTGGATCGTCATAGCCCACAGGCGGCGCGGTGTTCGTCCCGCCCGGAGGATCGGGCAGCGCAGGCGTGGTCGAGCGGAGCGTGTCGAGATTCACGCCTGGCTGCGGACGCAACAGGCGGCGCAGGAAGCGTGTGGTCTGCCACGAGGCCAGACTAAACCATTCACTCAGCGGAGCCGTCAGGCTGAAGCGGGAGGGGGGGGGTAGTAACTACCCATGAAGCCTGCGAGTTGATGATGGCAAGTGACAAAGCGACGACGAGCGAGCGGCGGGTGAAGCTCTGCATGGCAGACTCTCCCTGCTGGTCTTCAGCGCGATACCTGCTGGCTGAACGGCTGAAACCTCGCTGACGGCACCATCAGCGAGCGGCTGTATCTTTACAACTGAGAATGAAAAGCGATGGCCGGGAGTATAGGCCGATTGATGTAGCTGTCAACTGAAATATTCTGTGATCACCTTCGTATCGCTGCCAGCAACCTGCCCGCAATCGCACTGTAGATATGCTTGACAGCGTTCTGCCGGATGCGTAACTTACGGTTTTATCTTATGCCTACGAGAGGTTGACCATGCTTGATGTCCATTATGTGCGCGAGAATTTTGACCTCGTGCGCGAGAAACTGGCCACCCGGAATTTTGATCCTGCCCTGCTTGCTGATTTCACCCGACTCGACACTGAACGCCGCTCGCTTATTCCGCAGCGCGATGAACTGAATGCGACGAGCAACCGCATCAGCAAAGAGGTCGGCGCGCTGATGCGGGCAGGGACTCGCGACGAGGCCGAAACGAAAAAGGCTGAATCAAAACAGGCCGGCGAAAAGGCCAGAGAACTTGATGCCCGCCTCGGTCAGATCGAAGACGAATTGCGCACGCTGCTGACCCGCGTGCCGAACCTGCCGCACGAATCAGTGCCCGTCGGCAGCGACGAACACGCCAACGTCGAAGTTCGTCGCTGGGGCATGCCGCGCGATTTTGCAGCCGAAGGTTTCGAGCCGAAAGATCACGTTGATGTCGGCGCCCGGCTGGGCATTCTCGATCAGGAACGCGCCGCCAAAATTACCGGCGCTCGTTTTGCTGTGCTGACCGGCCTCGGTGCAAAGCTCGAACGCGCGCTGATCAACTTCATGCTCGACCTGCACACGAAAGAGAACGGTTACACTGAAGTGCTGCCGCCGTTCATGGTCAATGCCGATTCGATGTTTGGCACCGGGCAGCTTCCCAAGTTTGAAGCCGACCTTTTCAAGCTCGCCGACGAGCGCGGCTATTACCTGATTCCGACCGCTGAAGTGCCGCTGACCAATCTGCACCGCGATGAAGTGCTGAGCGACAGCGACCTGCCGAAATTTTATACGGCTTATACTCCGTGCTTTCGTTCTGAAGCGGGCAGCCACGGGCGCGACACACGCGGCCTGATTCGGCAGCATCAGTTTGACAAGGTCGAACTCGTCAAGCTGACCAGGCCGGAAGATTCATACGATGCGCTTGAGAAGATGACGCGCGATGCCGAAGCGGTTTTGCAGCGGCTCGGACTGCCATATCGCACAGTCGCGCTTTGCACAGGCGATATGGGTTTCAGCGCAGCGAAGACTTATGACCTCGAAGTCTGGCTGCCGAGTCAGCAGACTTATCGTGAAATTTCGTCCTGCTCGAACTGCGAAACGTTTC
>CAYWDW010000828.1:0-2775 GCA_964457105.1 uncultured Heliobacteriaceae bacterium | reverse complement strand
ATCTGCTGGCCCTGACGCTGACGCTTCAGCTTCTGGTTATCACTGCTGTTTCTGACACGCGGCCTGCGCCCGAAGATCGCGGCGCCAGCGGCCTCGCGCTGGCTTTGCGACGCCTGCAAACCATTGCGAGCGTGCTGCACACGGCGGCGCATCCTGATGATGAAAGCACTGAACTGCTCGCTTATCTGGCGCGCGGCATGGGCGCGCGGGCGGCTTACCTCGCGCTCAATCGCGGCGAGGGCGGGCAGAACGGCATCGGGCCTGAATTGTGGGAAGCCCTCGGCGTGCTGCGCACCGAAGAACTGCTGGCATCGCGCAAGATTGACGGGGCCGAACAGTATTTCACGCGGGCTTTCGATTTCGGCTTCACGCGCTCGGCGCAGGAGACGTTGCAGAAATGGAACCGCGAAGATCTGCTGGGCGATATGGTGCGCGTCATTCGCACGCTGCGCCCGCTGGTCGTCGTCAATGGCTTCAGCGGCACGGCGGCGGATGGTCACGGGCAGCATCAGGTCGCGGGCCTGCTCACGCCCGAAGCAATCAAAGCGGCGGCTGACCCGCAGCGCTTTCCCGAACAGATCAAGGCCGGGTTGCAGCCCTGGCAGGTGCTGAAATTTTATGGTCGTCGCTTTGGCAACGTGCCGGGCGCGCGCGCCGAATTTGATGTCGGCGTGCTTGATCCGGTGCTGGGCCGCTCCTATGCCGAAATTGCTGCTGACGGGCGCAGCCGCCATCGTTCGCAGGACTTCGGTCAGATTCAGCCGCGCGGCCCGCAGGTGCGCTCGTTTCCGCGCCTGCAAAGCCTGGTGCAGACGCCTGAAGTTGAAAGCTCGCTCTTCACCGGACTTGATACCAGCATCGCGGGCATCGCCAGATTTGCGGGCAGTGACGGCGCGCGCCTGCTGCCTGCGCTCAATAAGATCAAAGACCTTGCGGCGCGGGCGATGGCTGAATACCGCATCGAACAGCCGGTGCTGATTGCGCCGCACCTGGCCGCCGGGTTGCGCGAAGTGCGGGCGCTGCGCGCATCGCTCAACAACCTCGACCCGGTTTCGCGGGCGAATGTGGACACGATGCTGGCGCGCAAGGAACACGAATTCAGCGACGCGCTGACCCGTGCGCACGGCATCATCGTGGATGCGCTGAGCAATACCGAACTCGTCACGCCCGGTGAACCTGTCGAGGTGACGACGAACGTTTACATCGGCAACGGCTGGCACAACGGCGAAGAGCCTGTCAGCAAATCGGTCGCCGCCCGCATCAGCCTGCCCGCGCCTGCCGGATGGCAGATTGAAACGATTGGGCCGGAAGCCGAAGCCGCGAACCCGCAGCCTTTCTTTCGCAATCGTGAAAAGGCCGATGTCACCGCGCGCTTTCGTGCGGTCGTGCCTGGCAATGCCGTGCCGACGCAACCCTACTGGCTGACCAGGCCGCGCGCCAAAGATCAGTTCGACTGGGACGACACGATGCCGCAAACTCAGCCCGTGACGCCGCCGCTGCTGAATGCGCAGGTCGAGCTGACGCTGAACGGCGAGCGCGTCGTCATCACGCAGCCCGTCGAATATCGTTTCGCAGATAAAACCTTCGGTGAAATTCGCCGCGAACTGAAAGTTGCTCCGGCGCTGACGCTCAACGTCAGCCAGTCGCTGCTGATCGTGCCTGCCTTCGGCGCGGACCGCACACGCGAACTGTCAGTTGAAATCACGCACAACGCCCGCCGCGCGACAAACGGCACCCTCAGACTGGTCGCACCGTCAGGCTGGAAGGTTGAAGCTGACGCGCGCCCGCTCGCCTTCACGCGCCAGGGCGAAAAGACCGCGCGCACCTTTCGCGTCACGCCGCCGACCAATGCGACCGGTGCCTTCGAACTCAACGCCGTCGCTGAAGCCGACGGGCGCACATATGCACAGGGCTATACAAAGATCGAATACCCGCACATTGAAACGCGCCTCATCTATCACCCGTCAACCGTGAAGGTGGAACTCTTCGATGTCAAAGCCGCGAACGGGTTGAAGGTCGGTTATGTCATGGGCAGCGGCGATGACGGCCCCGCCGCGCTGCGTCAGCTTGGCGTCAACGTCAAAGTCATCGGCGATGCCGAACTCGCGTCGGGCAATCTGTCAGCCTATGACACCATCGTGCTGGGCATTCGCGTGTATGAAGTCAATGACCATGTCATCGCCAACAACAAGCGCCTGCTCGATTACGTCAATCAGGGCGGCACGCTGATTGTGCAATACAACAAAGGCGAATATTCACGCGGCAACTTCGCGCCGTATCCGGTCAGGATGGATGACCGCGCCACGCTGCGCGTCACCGATGAAACCGCGCCGATCAAAGTTCTCGCGCCGGATCATCCGCTCTTCAACTGGCCGAATAAGATCACTGAAGCCGACTGGAAAGGCTGGGTGCAGGAGCGCGGCCTCTACTTCCTGAGCGAGTGGGATCCGCAATACACGCCGCTGCTCGCGTCATCAGATGAGCCAGGCAAAGCGTTGCAGGGCGGCGAGCTGATCGCGCAATACGGCAAAGGCACCTACATCTTCACAGCGTATTCCTGGTTCCGTCAGTTCCCTGCCGGAGTGCCGGGCGCTTATCGTTTATTTGCGAACCTGGTCAGCATCCCTAAATTCAAAACTTTCAGAAACGGACGCGACCATTAGTTGCTCGTGCATTGTGAACAGGAGTGGCGCGCGAAAGCAGTGTAGAAGGTTGGGGCCACAAAGATTTTTGTGGTGGTGTGGGGGGGGGCCAGAAACAAAAAGGCCAAACAAA
>CAYWDW010000827.1:0-2776 GCA_964457105.1 uncultured Heliobacteriaceae bacterium | reverse complement strand
ATGACGAGTCCCACAGCTTTCATGGTTATTCTGTATGCTCCTTCCGATAAGTTGAAATGATTACCATCAGTCTGCCGCCGCTGCGACAGGCATTTTCCGGCTGGCGATTTTTTCATCGCCCGTGTCGCGCACCAGTTGCACAAGCAGCGCGGCAATCGCCAGAAACACGCCGCCCATCACGACCACCGCGACTTCGCTGTTATTGAAAACATATTTGACGATGGGCCGAAAGGTGAGCGCGGCGGTGATTTCAGGAATCACAATGAAGAAATTGAAAATCCCCATGTACACGCCCATCCGCGCAGGCGGCAGCGCGCCCGACAGCATCGCATAAGGCGTCGAAAGAATCGAAGCCCACGCAATCCCGACGCCGACCATCGTCAGCAGCAGCAGGTTTTTGTCGTGAATGAAGTAAACCGAAATCAGCCCGACCGCGCCGCACAGCAGCGCCGCCGTGTGTACGAATTTGCGACTCGTCCGACGCGCCAGCGGCGGCAGCGCAAACGAGACGATGAAACAGACGATGGAATAGACCGTGAAACTGACGCCGCCCCATTCCGTTCCTTCCTCGAACAACTGCGATTGCGTGTCGGTCGCGCCAAAAACATGCTTCGCCGTCGCCAGCCCGAAAAAGAGCCACATGCAAAACAGGCCCAGCCACGTGCAGATTTGCACGATGGCCAGTTGCTTCATCGTCAGCGGCATTTCACGAATCGCTGAAACGATTTCATCAATGCGATGGCCGAAACTTGCCGACGCCTGTTTGTGACGGCGAAACGCTGCCAGATCTTCGGGCGGATATTCATTCGTCGTGATGATCGTCCACAACACCGCGCCGAGGAAAGCCAGCGCGCCGAGGTAAAACGAATATTTCACCGTCAGCGGAATGCCGCTCGCCGTGTTGCCGCTGACGCCCATCCAGCGAAAAAGATAGGGCAGCGACGAAGCCACCGACGCGCCAACGCCGATGAAAAACGACTGCATCACAAAGCCCGTCGTGCGCTGTTCATTCGGCAGCTTGTCGGCGACAAAGGCGCGGAACGGCTCCATCGAAATGTTGATGCAGGCATCCAGAATCCAGAGCAACCCGGCGGCCATCCACAGCGCCGATGAGTTTGGCATCAGAAACAAGGCAATCGTGCTGAGAATTGCGCCGACCAGAAAGTAAGGCCGCCTGCGCCCCAGGCGATTCCAGGTGCGATCACTCATCGAACCGATGATCGGCTGCACAATCAGCCCGGTCATCGGCGCGGCCAGCCAGAGCATCGAGATGTCATCCGGGTTCGCGCCGAGCCGGGCGTAGATCGGACTCATATTGGCCATCTGCAATCCCCAGCCGAACTGAATGCCGAGAAAGCCGAAGCTCATATTCCAGATTTGCCAGAAACTCAGTCGGGGCTTTTCCATAAGGCGGCCTTTGTGCAGTGAAATTATGCAGCGGCAAATTCGGTGTACTGTCGCATGTCGGGCGGCTGAAAGGCCAGCACAATGTCTTCGTGCGGAACTCCGGCGGCGAGCAGTTCGGTGGCAATCCCTTCCTCTGTCCAGTCTTCTTCAATCCAGAACCTGCCGTGGCGCAGCCGCACATAGACGTGAATGTTCTGAATCCGTTTGCCATTCTTCCAGCCCAGACTCATCCAGATGTAATGATCGTTCGGTTCATCAGCCAGCAGGAATGATTCCACTTCAGGATCAGGCCTGCGATTCACAATCCCGACGTATTCACTCAGGATTTTTCTGATCAGATGGCGATGGTTCGTCAGCTTGTCCATACTATAACCTCTTCTCTTTGCAGGTTGACGACCAGCAAATTCAGGCCCTCACTCTCGACAATTACCCTGATTGCCTGACGGCTGAACAACCTGTCATAGACCGGCTCGCTGATGGCAAGGTACAACTTTCTGTCAGCTTCAGTCAGAGCCAGCCAGCGTTTGTAAACCAGATACTGCCCGAGAGCCTGCTCAAAATCGCGCATCGGCGAGCGGCCAGTGAAGCTTTTGATCTCAACCACTATCTTACGCCCGGCCCGTTCAGCGGCAATCGGCCTTTCCGCCGCCAGATCGGCAAACACCTTTTCGCCTTCGTACTCGATGGTGTACGGATCGTCAGTGATCGTCTACCCATCGTTGACGAGCGCGTTCTTGACGGCGTGATGAATCAGATCAAGTCGGGGCATGGCCAGTCAGTTCAGGCCGCAGCAAATTCGGTGTATTGCCGCATGTTCGGGGGATGAAACGCCAGCACGATGTCTTCCTTCGGCACGCCTGCGTCGAGCAAGTCATCTGCGATGCCGCCTTCCGTCCAGTCTTCCTCAATGTAAAATTTTTCGTTGCGGATACGGACGTAGACTGTGGCGCCGCAGGTTCGGCGCTCGCCTTCCCATCCCAGATTCATCCAGAGATAGCTGTCACTTTGTTCATCGGCAATCAGGAAAGATTCCATCCCTGGAACCGGCTGACGCGCGTCCAGTGCGACGAAATTACTCAGAATTTTCCGAATGATCTGACGATACTTCGTTAATTTATCCATCGGACAATTTCCTCCTGATCAAGGTTGACATGGATTTGAGCAATCTGGAGCGCCTGCAAAACCTGCTCGACATCATTCAGACTGATCAGCCTCGCATAAGCAGCGTCACTCAGGGCAAGATAAAGTTTGCGGTCAGAACCGGAAATCTGCAAATACTGCTGGTAAAGAAAGAATTGTCCAATGGCCTGTTCGAGTTCCCTGATGAGGGATTTGCCGATGAAGCTTTTGACTTCGACAATGATTCTCC
>CAYWDW010000826.1:0-2776 GCA_964457105.1 uncultured Heliobacteriaceae bacterium | reverse complement strand
GGGCGCGGCCTTCCTGACCGTCGGCAACACCGCGGTTTTGATGAAATTTTCGTAGTCATCATCGCGCCCCACCATGATGGTCGTCGTGGTGATGATGGCGATTCTGGCCTGATAATCCGGGGTTGGCGGGCTGCTCAGTTCGGGCCGGGTCTCAATGGCGACGCTGTGCGAGCTTTCAACGAAGCGCACGGCCCTGGCGATGTAGGCCGCTGAGCCTTCCTGGCCGAGCGCCCTGACTGTCGGGCCGGGATTGTCAAACTGCGCCAGACTTTCGATGGGCGTGACGACGAGCATGCCGCCTTCGCCAAAGACCGCCGTATTCCAGAGAGTTTGCCGACTGATTCCGGCTTTCTGAAGCATGGGCATGGTTTCGTTTTTGCGAAACTCACGCCACTCGGCGGCCAGGTCGCGTTTGACGCGGAGAAACTGAACGGTGAAAAGCTGTCTGGCCTGAGGCGAGGACGCGCTTTGTTTGCTGACGTTCCGGCCCTGTGCAAAGCCGGACGGCACAATCATCACGGTGACAAGCAGTGTGGCGAGAGACAGCAAAAGATGCGTGATTGGACTGATTCTTTTCATAACTCTGATCTCCTGTCAGCGATGGGCTGCCCACGCAGCCGGTTGGGAAGGGAGTTGAGTCTTACGGCACGCGATCAATCAGCGTCAGCACTTCTGAGCGGACGGTGCGGCTGATGGCGCTCATCTGCGCGCCGATTTCATCTTCTTTGACGTTCGGGTGAACTTTGGCCCAGATGTTTGTTGTAGAGGGACGTTCAAGCTGCTCGAATCGGTCGTAAAGCTGCACGGTCAGAAAGCCGTATTCGCGTTCGCTGCCGCCGGGAAAACTCACGCCGCACACGGCCCAGCCGCGCAGCAGCCCCTGATTGACGTGTTCCTGCCAGAGCGGCTGGTAATATTTGCGCTCGTTGCGGACGTAATGGTTGCCCTTGCCGAATTCCACTTTCTTGAAATCAAAGCGCGCATACTTTGCCGGTGCGGCAGCGGGCTGTGATCTGGCGTCTTCCGGGCCGGGCCGCGCGAGCTCCAGAATTGACAGGACTTCGGTGCGGATCATTTTGCGGGCGGCGCTGGTTTGCGCACCGATTTCATCGCGGCTCAGCTTCGGATGCGCTTTGGTGAAGACTTCTGCCGGGTAGCTGTTTTCGAGGTCCTTGAAGTTGTCGTAAAGCGTAATGGCGACGACATCGTATTCACGGCTCGTGCCGCCGGGGTAACGGACGCCCCACAACGCCCACGACCGGATCAGCTTCGCTTTGACGCGCTCGCGGTGAATGGGCAGCCAGATTTCCTGCTCCACCTTGCGATAATCGGCGGCTTTGCCGGGTTCGATTTTCATGTATTCGAACACGGCGTAGCGGGGCAGGGCCTGCGGCTGCGCCTGAGCCGTGACCGGGCGTGTGGACATCATCAGCAACCCGGCCAGCACCAGCACCATGAGTATTGAGAGGGCTGACCACCACATCGGAGTGAAACGACTTCTGTTCATTTTCGTCCTCCTTCAGAAGGGGGCTGCTCGCGCAGCCGGGTGAATGTTCCGCCTGTGCCTGAACAAGCGCGAAGCCGCGCGCCTTTCCCTCAGCCGCGCAAAAAATCGGTTCGCTCACTGTTCAGGGCGTTGTTGAAAACAGCAGGCTGCATAGAATACGGATTGAACGGATGCGACAGGTCGAAGCGGATCAGCTCAGCCCGTAGTCCGTCGCAGCCGTTTGATCAGAATTCTATTGTGGGCGATCAAATAGAATACGGATTGAACTGCTGCAACGGATTGCAACGGGGCTGTTCCGATCTGCCGCCTCGGTTCAAGCCATGTGCGATTCAACGACCGATGTTCAATCTTCCGACAACCCGAACCTTGTTTCAGAAAGGCGATTCTCAATGAAATCACTGCTGACACTGCTGACACTGCTGCCTGCTTTGTCTGTCGCGGTCATCGTCACCGCCAGCCGACCGGCGAAAGATCTGCCCGGTTTTGCTTACTGGAGCGCAAAGGAACTCAAAGGGTATGAAAAGCCGCTGCGCGCACAGGTCGCGGGCGCACACAAAACTTCGAGCATCAGGCTGGCCGATTACGGCAGCAGCAACGTCGCCATCAGCCATCGTGAGGCGAACGGCATTCCCGAAATGCACGATCACATGGACGATTACTTTGTGGTGCAGTCAGGTGAGGCCACCCTGGTCATCGGCGGTGAGATCGTCAATCCGACATCGCCTGAGCCGGGTGAAACGCGCGGCGATGCAATCAAAGGCGGCGAACGGCGCAGGCTGACGGCGGGCGACGTTGTCCACATCCCTACCCGCCTGCCGCATCAGTTGCTGGTCGAACAGGGAAAGCGGTTCACTTACTTCGTCATCAAGGTGAAAGCTGCCTGAGCAGCCGAAACGATGAACCCGGCCATGGGAGGTGTGCGGTCGGGGCAGCCGGTGGCGCGGCAGGTTGATTATTCGCTGCTTCTGGAGGCAGGGTCGAGGTGTCGGGTCGTGCCTTCGACAATGCTGTCGGGGGTGTGCTGACGCGGCGGCAGTTCATTGGTTTGTGATGCCGGCGGCATCGCCTGTGGCTGTGGCCAGGCTGACAACTGCGGCGCTGGCTGAGCGGCGATTTTCGCGGCCTCCTGCCTGGCGCGCACGATTTCAGCAATGCCGCCCCCGAGCATGGCAAAGGCCGGAATCAGCATCCAGAACCACCAGCAGTGAACCGAAGACTGTGCCGATTTCAATGATCCCCAGGCCCCTGAATCCGCGCGGCATTCCGCTG
>CAYWDW010000825.1:0-2786 GCA_964457105.1 uncultured Heliobacteriaceae bacterium | reverse complement strand
AATCAGGGCCGCGCGTCGCCATCGTCAACGAAACCTTTGCGCAGCGTTTCTGGCCGCAACAATCCGCGCTGGGCAAACGCTTCAGCCTGGACGGGCTGGCCGGCCCCTGGATCGAAATCGTCGGCGTCATGCAACAGGGCAGGTATTTCAGCCTGAGCGAAGCGGACAGACCATTCTTTTATGCGAACCTGCGTCCGCGCAGCGGCAGCTTTCTGACGCTGGTGGTGCGCCGCAGCGGCGATGCGCCAGGGCTGATCGCTGCCTTGCGCCGTGAATTTCAGCAACTCGATGCCACCCTGCCGCTTGACGAAGTGAAGACGCTCGCCGAACACATAAACGGCTCGCTCTTTCCCGCGCGCGTGGCGGCGCTGCTGCTGGGCAGCTTCGGACTGCTCGCGCTGTTGCTGGCGGCCATCGGCCTTTTCGGCGTGATGTCTTACGCCGTCAGCCAGCGGACACACGAAATCGGCATTCGCCTCGCGCTGGGCGCCAGTTCCCGACAGATCGTGCGCCTGATCGTCAGCCACGGCCTGAAACTGACGGCGCTGGGCATCGCGCTGGGACTGGCGCTGGCGCTGGCCGTCACACGCCTGCTCAGCGTCGTGCTGTTTGGCATCAGCGCCACCGATGCGCTCGTGCTGGCAGGCGTGGCAACCCTGCTGCTCCTCGTGGCGCTGCTGGCCTGCTGGCTGCCGGCCTGGCGAGCGACGAAGGTTGATCCGCTGATCGCGCTCCGACACGAGTAAAACCGATGGCTCAGGTGGGGCAGACAACGCGCTGACTGTCCACGCACACAGGCACGCGGAAACAGATCACATCAGGCTGATGCTTCATCCGCGACGGTGGCGGCAAGCGCGCTCAGTTCGGCTTCGAGTTCGGCAATCGTCGGCAGGCTGCCTTTCAGTTGTTCGGGCAGCGCGGTGGTCAGTTGGAAGTCAGACACGCCGATCGGTTTGCCCACGTCGCGCAGCGCGTATTCGGCGACGAAGCGGTTTTTTGCTTTGCACAGGATGAGGCCGATGGAAGGCTGATCGTCGGCGTGCCGCAACAGGTCGTCAACGGCGGAGAGATAAAAATTCATCTGCCCGGCGTCGGCGGGCTTGAACGATTTCATCTTGAGGTCAATGACGACGAAGGCGCGCAATCGCAGGTGGTAGAAAAGCAGGTCAATGAAGAAGTCTTCGCCGCCGACTTCGAGCCGGTACTGGCTGCCGACGAAGGCGAAGCCGACGCCGAGTTCGAGCAGGAACTGGCGGATGTGTGTGACCAGCGCATGTTCCAGGTCGCGCTCGACCGCTTCGTCGTGCAGCGTGAGGAAGTCGAAGTTGTAAGGGTCTTTGAGCAATTGCGCGGCCAGTTCCGATTGCGCGGGCGGCAGCGTGCGCGTGAAGTTCGTGACGGCCTTGCCCTGCCGGTGAATCAGTCGGGTCTCGATCTGCAGGACCAGAATGTCGCGGCTCCAGCCGTGTTCAATGGTCTTGCGGATGTACCACTCGCGTTCCGCCGGGTCGCTGAGCTTGTCGAGCAGAATGCAGTTATGGAACCAGGGAATTTGTGCAGCAAGCTGCTGCACAAATTGCTCATCCGGCCAGGCTTCGGCGAAGGCGCGCATGTATTTCAGGTTGCGCGGCGAAAAGCCTTTCATTTCGGGGAAGGCGCGGCGCAGGTCTGAAGAGAGCCGGTCAATCACCTTCGCGCCCCAGCCCTGCTGTCGCTGGCGCTGCAAAATATCGCACCCGATCTGCCAGTAAAGCAGCACGAGGCCGCGATTGACCGCGAGCGCCGCGCAGATTTGAGCGTCGCGAATGCGCGCTTTCAACTCCTGCAGCAGTTCTTCATAACCGGCGGGGACTGGCGCCGATGCCAATGACGGATGATCGGGCGACGGGATGACCGCAGTCGTTTTTTTCGTGATGGCTGAGCTTTTCTTTTTCATGGCGCAGAAAGCTTATGCGGCCAGCCTCGCTGGCGCAAACTCCCGCGAGCGAAGGAAGTGATTCGATAGTCAGCAACACCCGGCTGCGCGGCTCGAAAATTCATCTGTGGCTGATGCGCATCGTCGGCCTGCTCGTGCCGCAACGTTTGCGCACCGCCTGGCGGCAGGCAGTTGCGTTATCGCGAGCAATTGCTGGCTGAGTGGGATCGGCTCGACTGGCAAAACAAATTTGATCTGTTGCAACGAAGCATCGGCGCGTTTTGGGACGCGCTCGCGCTGCAACCGCGGAGACTGGAGGACGAAATGTTTCAGGATTTGCGTTTTGGTTTACGAATGCTGCTCAGGCATCCGAGCTTTACTTTTATCGCCGTACTCACGCTGGCGCTCGGCATCGGCGCGAACACGGCGATTTTCAGCGTCGTGAACGCCGTGCTCCTGCGCCCATTGCCTTACCCCGAAGCAGAGCGGCTGGTCACGCTGGTGGGGCAAAGCGGGCCGTTTGGCCGACAGGCGTCAATCACAGCGGCGGAGTTTGCGGAAGTGCGCGCCCAATCGAAAGCGTTCACGGAGGTCGCCGCGTATACCGGCGCGGTTCTCAATCTTACAGGCGGCAATGAACCGGCGCGCGTGCGTGGCTTGACCGTGAGCGCCGGATTCTTTCGCGCGCTCGGTGTTGCGCCGTTGCTGGGGCGCGCGTTCACCGACGCCGAGAATCAGCCGGGAGCCGCGCCCGTCGTCCTGCTGGGTTACGAGTTGTGGCGGAGCCGCTTCAACGCCGACGCAGGCATTGTCGGCAAGGCGATCAGGCTGGATGGCGCGAGCGTCAATATCATCGGTGTGATGCCAGCCG
>CAYWDW010000824.1:0-2788 GCA_964457105.1 uncultured Heliobacteriaceae bacterium | reverse complement strand
CAAGTCCGAGTTGCTGATTGCGTTTGGCATTGGCGGCGTCCATCCCGCTGACAAAACCTAAGAGGTCATAGGTCAGACCTGCTTTGAGGCTGAACAAGGTAAAGAAGAGTAACTCTCTTTCCGACGTTAAAGTCGGGGTGACTTTGAGGTCAGCGTGGCGGTGGGCGACGGTTTGCCCATATAACTCAAAGTAGCTGCGGGTAAACAAAGCGAGTAGCTGCTCAAACTGTGCTGCCGTATAGCCTGTGGCCGCGCACCATTGGCGATCAGTGGTTAAATCCGCGATTTGGAGTTTCATGGGGCCAGTGTAGCGACTTGCCCCCAAGACTGCAACTCAAGGCGCAACAACAGGTTGGCAATTGTGCCCCATCGCAACAAGTCTAATAACGCCGACGCTTCAATTTTGTTGTCGGACTTTGGCCTGACGAATGACCGGATCGAAGGGGCCAGGCGCGTAGACACCAGCGACGATGATGATTACATGGGTTTTGTTTTCGGCTACCAGAATGCCACACATTACTACCTGTTTGACTGGAAACAATCGGATCAAGGCGACTCGTGTGGCTCTGCCGAACGCGGCATGCACGTCAAGGTCATCAGCGCAAATTCTACTTTAACCTGCCAGGACTTCTGGCCAACAGCCGGCAATGGTACGCGCGTGCGCACCCTGTTTCATAACACCACTCCCTGGCAGGACTTCACTGAATACAAATTTACGCTCGACTTTTCCCCTGGGCGCTTCACCATCACCGTTAAGCAAGGCGACACGACACTGGAGACCATCAACATTCAGGACAACACTTATCAGGCTGGCAAATTCGGGTTCTATAACTACTCGCAGGGCCAGGTAATTTACAGCGGCTTCCGGCGAACCATCCTTACCCTCCCTGATCTGACAGCCTCACTCATCCGCAAAAATGATACGGCCTTTCCAACCTCCATCGAACTGACCGCCCGCATCGGCAACGGTGGCGGCGAGGCTGTCCCCCCGAACGCGAAAGTCAGCTTCTACCTCGGCGACCCGGCGTCGGGCGGTAAGCTTATCGGAATGACGCAGACCTCAAAATCACTCTCACCCGGCGAATATGAGGACGTTAAAGTCACGTGGAGTAATCCGCCGACTGGTTTGCATCCCATCACCGTCGTCGCCGATGACAATGGCAGCGGGCAGGGCACTGTCACCGAAAGCAACGAAGCGAATAACAAAGCGATGGCCAACATCGCGCTCGGCATCGGACCGTTCATTCTGGTGGACGATCTGGTCGCGCGGTTCAAGGATGGCATTGTCGATCTGAAGTGGTCATCCATTCCCGACGCGGTCAGCTATAACATCTATCGCCGCTCCGGTGACCAGTCATCCCTGCTTATCAAACAGGGGCAGGTACGACCGAATTACAGCGATTCCGCGCTGACGAACGGGACGACGTATTACTACACGGTTCGCTGGGTGAATGCGGGCGGTGTCGAATCCGGCAACGGCACCGAGATGAGCGCCACGCCGACCAGCCAGGGCAGCCGCGATAATGTGCCGCCGACCATCCTCTCGCCCCCGGACACGCTCACGCGGGCGAAGGAGGATTACTCCTACGATGCGCGGGCGCTCGACCCGAACCGCGCCGACACGCTCAGTTACTCGCTGCCTGCCCCGCTGCCCGAAGACCTGCGCGGGATGACGATCAACCCGGCAACCGGCCTGATCGGGTGGAAGCCGACGCTGAGTCAGGTGGGCTACCACGACATTCCGGTGCGCGTCGAGGATTCGCGCGGGCGCTTTGCCGCGCAGACCTACCGGCTCTTTGTCGAGATCCAGAACTCGCCGCCGATAGTCAACGCCGGGCCGGATCAAATCCTGCAACTCGCCGCACAACTGAATCCCGCCACCACTCCGACGCCAACTCCGACGCCCAATCCGGACGGCACGATCACGCTGACGCCGATCAGCACAGGCTTTAACAGCCCGATAGGAATTGATTACCACCCGACCAGCAATAAGATTGTGATGTCGGTCAACTACAGCAGCGGCGGACAGCCTTATAACCTTGAATTGGTCGCCGCTGATGGCGGGCGGACGCGCTTTTCCAATACCGCCGGGCTGACCGACGAACTCAAAATCGCGACTGTGCGCACTACGGCCAACGGTTTTACGAGGGGGGAACTCTTCACTGGTTCGGGCGCGTCGGGAGTGATCGTGCGCATCTCGCCGGATGGTTCCGTCGTGCAAAACCCCTGGGTCACGCTCCCCGGCGAAGGGGGTTTGATGCGTGGCAGCCTCCACATTGACAGGACGGGTGTTTTCGGAGGTGACTTGATCGTGGTGACGACTGCGGGCGGCGTGTGGCGCGTCAACTCAACCGGACAAGCCACGCGCCTTGCCAGTCTTGGCACACACCTCGAAGGCCTTTCTACGATCCCTGACGATCCTGCCAGGTATGGCCCCTGGGCAGGCAAAATTCTGATCGGGGCCGAAGGCCAGGGGCGCCTCTACACCGTTGATGTGACCGGCAGCACCAGCTTTTTCGAAATTGGCATCAGCCCCGAGGACATTGACATCGTTCCGCCCAACGAAAATTTCTTTGGCGTCGATTTTGGCGCGGGCAGATTGATGGGCGCAGCAGCCAGCCAATTTGCCGGTATGATCGGCGACCTTCTGATTTCGCAGGAGGGCGGCGGCCCGCTCTATCGCGTTCATTGGAACGGTACGGCGTTCGAGAAAACCTTGCTTGCAACCGTAGCCAGGGCAATCGCCCTATAACGTCAAGAAATCGAGGATTTTACGTTCAGGATTTTA
>CAYWDW010000823.1:0-2789 GCA_964457105.1 uncultured Heliobacteriaceae bacterium | reverse complement strand
GGCGCAACCGATCCGGTGTTCGGGCGCGACATCGGATTCTATTTCTTCACGCTGCCGGCGCTCGAAGCCCTGGCCGGCCTGCTCTTTCTGCTGGTGATCGTCTGCCTGGTCGGCGCGGCGCTGATTTATGTGCTGCGCACGGCGGGCGGCGCGCTGGCGCAGTTGCAGGAGCGGCGCTTGTCATTGGCGCTGCCGCGCGGGCCGCGCGCGCACCTGCTGGCGCTGGTCGGCGCGATGTTCCTGGTCTTTTCGTTTGAAGCGTGGCTGGCGATGCCGAATCTGCTGCTGGGCGAAGGGTCGCCGGCAGCGGGCGCGGGTTACACCGATGTCAACGCCACGCTGCCGCTGCTCAGGGTGCAGGCCATTGTGGCCGGCCTGGTCGCCATCTTTGCAATTGCTTCCATCTTTGCGCGTCGCACGGGGCTGCTCTGGCTTGGCCTGGCGCTCTACGGTTTGACGCTCGTGAGCGGCTGGATTTATCCATCATTCGTCCAGCGTTTTTCCGTCGCGCCGAATGAACTGGCCAAAGAGACGCCTTACATTCAATACAACATTGCCGCCACGCGCAAAGCCTTCGGTCTCGATCAGGTCGAAGAACGCGAACTCTCAGGCGACACGATGCTGACGGCCAAAGACATTCAGGGCAATCAGGGCACGATTCGCAACATTCGGTTGTGGGATCAGGGGCCGCTGCTGTCAACCTTCGGCCAGCTTCAGGAAATCCGCACCTACTACGAATTCAGGTCGGTGGACAACGACCGTTACCACATCAACGGGCAGCCGCAGCAGGTCATGCTCTCGGCGCGCGAACTGAACTCCGACAGCCTGCCCAATCGCAACTGGATCAATGAATATCTGACCTTCACGCACGGTTACGGCGTCACGCTCGGCCCGGTGGACAAGGTGACGGCGGAAGGGTTGCCGGAGCTTTTCATTCGTGACATTCCGCCGGTCAGTTCGATCCCGTCGCTGAAGATTGACCGTCCCGAAATCTATTTCGGTGAATTGTCGAACGACCGCGTTTACGTGAAAACGAAGGCGAAGGAGTTCAATTACCCGTCGGGCGAAGAGAATGTTTTCAAAAACTATGACGGCAACGGCGGCGTGGCGATTGGTTCGACGTGGCGGCAGATGCTTTTTGCCACCCGCTTCGCTGATCTGAAGCTGCTGCTGAGCAGCGATCTGACCGGTGACAGCCGCGTCCTGTTTCATCGCAACATCCGCGAACGCCTCGCACAAATCGCGCCCTTCCTGCGCTTCGACAACGATCCGTATCTGGTCATTCACGAAGGCCGCCTGTTCTGGATCGCTGACGCTTACACCGTCAGCAACCGGTATCCGTATTCGCAGCCGGTCTCCCTGGGCAGCGGCCCCGCCGGCGACACCCGCATCAACTACATTCGCAATTCGGTCAAGGCCGTGGTTGATGCCTATCACGGCGAGGTGAATCTTTACATCGCGGATGAACGCGACCCGGTGATTCAGACTTACGCGCGCATCTTTCCCGGCACGCTCAAACCGCTCAGCGCCCTGCCCGCCGGGTTGCGCGAACACCTGCGTTATCCCGAAGACATCTTCCGCATTCAGACCTGGGTTTATTCGACCTATCAGATGGATCAGGCACAGGTCTTTTACAACAAGGAGGATCAGTGGGAAGTCGCCTCAGTGCCTGAATCGGGCGGCACCGGCAACAAGGCGCCGAGCGATAAGCCGATGGAGCCGTATTACACCATCCTGAAACTGCCCGGCGCACCGTCGGAAGAATTTCTGCTGATGCTGCCTTTTGTGCCCAAAGGCAAGAACAATCTGTCGGCCTGGATGGCGGCGCGCGCCGATGGCGAGCATTACGGCAAACTGCTGGTTTACCGCTTCCCGAAGCAGAAACAGATTTACGGCCCGAAACAGATCGCGGCCCGCATCAATCAGGATCCTGAGATCTCGCGCCAGTTGTCGCTCTGGAATCAGCGCGGCTCGCAGGTCAACCTCGGCACGCTGATGGTCATTCCGATCAATGAATCACTGATTTACGTTCAGCCCCTGTATTTGCAGGCCGAAAGCGGCAGAATCCCCGAACTGCGCCGCGTCATCGTCGTCGCCGAAAACCGCATTGCGATGGAACCGACGCTGGATCAGAGCCTCGCGCGCATCTTCGGCGATGTCACCACTCCGACACCCGCCGCCGAAGCCGCGCCCACCGAGGCCGCCCAGGCAGCCGCTCCCGGCGCACCTGTCGCAGCAGCCGCCACCACCGTTCAGAGCCTGGCCGGACAGGCCCGTCAGCATTACGACCGCGCCATCCAGGCTCAGCGCGACGGCGACTGGGCGCGTTACGGCGAAGAGATCAAAAAGCTCGGCGCAGTGCTGGAGCAGATGGGGAAAGCAAAATGATCTGATGAATCAGGGCACCCAGAGAATGCGCGCCGTGTAAAACATCGCCAGCGAAAGCAGGACCATCAGCCCGGCAGTCATTATCAGGTGATGCGCCAGCCTCCGCTCTCCCCATAAGCCTAGGGGCAGAAACAGCGGAAACGCCAGCAGGCAGTGGCGCGGCAAGCCCATATATGAAGCTGTCCAGCCGGTGTTGTATGAAAAGCTCACGCTCAGGATCACCAGCGCGTAAAGAAAATAAGATCGTCTGATCTGCCAGAGCCGTCGCCCGCCTGCCACTAACAGCAGCAGATAAAAGCCGCCCAGCGTCAGGTCAATGACATTTGCCGCATTCAGGTTGCTGAAAGCGATTTGCAGCGCCTGCCAGGGCAGCATAAAACTTTGCACGATGACAACCCGCC
>CAYWDW010000822.1:0-2792 GCA_964457105.1 uncultured Heliobacteriaceae bacterium | reverse complement strand
GCCACGCTGTGTGCGCACAAGGCCGGTGACGAAGCGTTCAGCGAGCAGCGTCTGCATCATCGTCACTCCGGTTGCGAGCAGCGAAGCCTCAACCATCTGTCCCTGACCAGTGCGCTGTTTTTCAAAGAGCGCGATCATGGTGCCGAAGGCCGCGTGCAACGCCGTCCCGAAATCCTCAAATGCCACCACCGAACGCACCGGCGCGCCAGGAAATCCGGTCAGGCTCATCGCGCCCGACATCGCCTGCACAACTGAATCAAACCCGACGCGGTGCGCATAAGGCCCGGTTGAACCAAAGGTCGAAACCATCGTCAGAATAATGTCAGCTTTGATGGTCCGCAGCGATTCGTAATCCAGGCCGAGTCTTTTCAGCACGTCGAGCGGCAGATTGGCGATGACGACATCGGCGCTGCTGATCAGGCGGCGTTTGATTTCATCGCTGCGCGGGTGTGTCGGATCGAGCGTGAAGCCTTTCTTGTTGCGGTTCATCGCCAGAAAGATCGCGCCATCGCCTGACTCCGTCAGCGGCACGACGTGGCGATCTTCGCCGCCTGCGCGTCGTTCGATGCGAATCACTTCAGCGCCGAGGTCAGCCAGCAGCGCCGCGCAGTAAGGCCCGGCAATGTAACGACCGAAATCGAGTACCCGAATGTCAGAGAGTGGAGCGTTCATCAACAATCCCTGTGTGTCTGTGACAGTCGCGCGGTTTTGCCGCGTCGGCTACAGCGTGTTGTCAGCTTCCCAGGCTGGTCGGTATGGTTCCTCTTTCGGCAGATGACTCACAAGTAACTTGAGATAGAACAACGGCAGAAACCAGGTAAGTCCTGCGGGCTGTGACAAGACGTACAATGAAACCAGTAACGCCCCGCTGAAAACAATCAATGCAACAGGACGCTGAAGGTACTGCGGAACCGACAACACTACGATTGCGGCAATCAGCAGATAGCCGCCTGAGATCAGAAACCATTTCACGTCGAATGCGAGATACAGCGACGACACGATGAGCAGGTGCAACAGGTGCAGGCAGACCATGCCGAGATGCTGTTTGAACCCCTGACCAGCGCGGTGATACCAGCGCTTCGCGGTGGACGTGGCATTTGTTATGACTCCGCCTGCGATATTGAAAGCCAGTATGCAGCACACTGAATATTGCAGCCACGACCAGGCCGTGACTACCTGCGAGGCGTAGATAGGTGCAGCAATCGCGGCAAGGCTCGGCACCCCGAACTGTAGCGCCACCTCCGCCCGGGTAGCGCCAGGCCCGATGAATCTGTCCAATACGCCTGCGAGGCCGCGCCTGGGAGACGGAAAGTGCCAATTGATGGGCATTGGGAGTCAGGCTCCTCCTGGACGGCTAACGACAGAGTTGATTGGGGCACGCTGTCACGCTGGCCGAAACGAACACGTCCCGTTGCGCGCGCTCAGATACAATGAATGTTGGGCACGGGTTACAACTCGTCCGTGAAATAATCGAGATCAACTTTCTCAAGGACGGCAACGTTGCTGACGGTGCCTGCACGCCGATGCACCGCAATTGCCTTGTAGGCCTCTGAGTTCACCCATTGATTGAATGCGTCGCGCGAAGGCAGAGAAAGAAGGATCGTGCGGTCGTAGGGCCAGCTCCCTTCAACGGGAATGGGCGCATTCTGCGCCGCCAGAACCTTGCCACCAAAGGGCGCAAACGTGGCCATGAAATCGGCCAGGTACTTCCTGTACCGCCCCATGTCGTGAACAGTCATGTTGTTGATGACGTAGACCATGCGGATGACTCCGAGCGAGCGCAGGCAGCGCGGTAGCTGGCAGCAGAGAAGATAGTTCTGCCGGGCCTGACGTTTGACAAGAGCGGCGCCTGGAGGCCGCAGGCCGGAAAGCGTCCTCTCGATGGAAGGGCCAGGCCGCGCCTGCACTCTGGTTGCCTGCTTCAAAGAAGTGTGCCGATAAGCGCGACCAGCAGGACCACGCCTGCAAAGAGATCAGAAAGCATAGCAATGTTTTCCAGCCTGCTTCGGTGGGCTTGCCGAAGATGATTGATGCCGACTGAAGAGTAAAAGACTGCGCCAACCAGCGCTACTGCGGGAACCCATTCCTGGAACAGCCAGCTTGCCAGGCCGGCCAGACCAACGGCCAGATTTGCGAATCCCAGTTCTCTGACGAGAACATGCGACTCCTCGTGCTTGAGGGAAAGGATGACTTCAGCCGTGTAGCCAGGCTGGATGATCTGTCTCAGCCCTGCCAGGAAAAGCCTGGCGCCGACCGACCAGATGACAAACCACTTTGCGACCAGTAGCGCTGACAATCCAGTGCCACCAATGATGACTTCTAACCCAATAGACCCAACCGGAAATACCAGCATCAGCGCGGTGACGATTGCAAGATACATGGCTTTGCTGCCTGCGAGGCCTGACAATACGTTGGGCAATCTCAGGATATTTCCCAGACATACCGTAATTTCATTCTTGATTCGTTCGTATTAACTCTGTCAACAGCGTCAGGATATGTTATCGAGAGTGCACTTGAGTCAAGCGGTGAAGCCAGGTCGGCGTTAGGGCCGCGTCAGGCGATCTGACTGCTCCAATCGTCTCACGTCGCGTACAACTCAAGATGTCCGCAACTAGCGCAGCGATAAGTTGTGATTTGTATTTTGACCTTATCGCGCGTCTTTATCCCTGTCCAGAAGCTCTTCTCCGGCTTTCCCTCTACCCAATCAGTGACGGCGTACCTGTCATCGTCTTTTCTGTCCGCAATGAATCCTTCCTCCATTCGGCCATCACACTTTGAGCAGCTAAGATTGA
>CAYWDW010000821.1:0-2794 GCA_964457105.1 uncultured Heliobacteriaceae bacterium | reverse complement strand
CCGGCGCGCAGGTACAGCCCTTCGTACCACCTGCCGCGATAAAAGCTGCGCTCTTCAGGATCGCGGCACAGATACTGTTCGCCGACGATCAGCGAACCATCTTCCGCGCGGCCTTCGACCAGGCCCATTTCATCGAGCAGCGCCACGAGCGCCTGATTGTCGCTGAACGGCACGGGCAGGTAATGCGCGCCCCAGGGATAGGCGCTGACCGCGGATTGCCCGCTGCGCGCCGTGCCGCCCGCGACCTGTTCGAGTTCAAGCAGCACAAAATCATTCACTCCGGCTTTCGCCAGCCGCCACGCCGCCGTCAGTCCGGCCACGCCGCCGCCGACAATCACGACGCGCCGCCGTTCCCATTTATCAGCAGGCACGATAACCGGCGTGTAATGGCGCAGGCGATGACCAACCGTGTCAGAAGCGCCGACGATTTCACCATCAGGCAGCGCAGGCGCAGGTTGTGAACTACAGGCTGCCAGCGCCGCCGGCAGGCCCAGCATGGCCGTCAGCAGTTCACGTCTTGTAAAGTCTGTTTTCATGATCCTGAGCAGCCAGGCATCACAATCAATCACACCTGAACCCTGAATCCTGAACCCTGAATCCTGTTTGATTCTGAAATGCAGGATTCAGGGTTCAGGATTCAGGATTCAGGTGTGATTACTGATACCGTTTCCATTCTGATTCGTAATACCGGACCAGCATCTGATTATCCAGCCGGTTGATTTCGACCGGCACCGGGCTGAGGTCGGCGGGCAGCAGAAACATCGCCTGCAGCGATTGTTCATTGAGAAAGCGCAACCCTGCCGGGACTCTGGCCGGAAGCTCGAACGGTTCGGTGCGCGCGAGCGCAAAGCCCCATTCACCGAATGACGGCACCGACAGGTGATAAGGTCTGACGTGAAAGCCTGCGGCTTCCATCGTGCGAATGATGCACCAGTAAGACGAACGCGCAAACAACGGCGAGGTTGATTGCACGGCGACGGCGGCTCCGGGCGCGAGGCGTTCTTTCAGCAGGCGATAAAATCGCGTCGTGTAAAGCTTGCCGAGCGCGAACGAATTAGGGTCAGGGAAATCAATGATCGCCGCGTCAAACTGCGCGCCCGGTTTTTCGAGCCAGATCATCGCATCCTGATTGATGACTTTGACTCGCCGGTCGGCATACGAATGGGCATTGAGTTCAGCGAGCGGCTGAAAGCTGGCTGACAACTTCGTCATCTCAGGGTCGAGGTCAACCAGGGTCACCGCTTCGACCTGCGGATAACGCAGAATTTCACGCAGCGCCAGCCCGTCACCGCCACCGAGCACCAGCACGCGGCGCGGATTGGCGGTCGTCATCAGCGCCGGATGCACCAGCGCTTCGTGATAGCGATATTCATCGGTCGAGGAAAATTGCAGATGACCGTTGAGGAAAAGCTGAAACCCGGCGCGGTTGCGCGTCACCACGATGCGCTGATACGGCGTGTTGCGCGCATAGACAATCGGATCAGCGAACAGATTATCTTCCGCCAGCGAAGTCAGCCGGTCGGCCTTGATGACGCCAATCGTCAGCAGCACGATGACAATGGCCGCGCGCGCGCGCAAGCCGGTGAGGCGATTTCTGATGGAGCTTTCCAGCAGCCAGGTGCTCCACAACCCGACTCCGGCATTGAGCAGACCCATCACCAGCGAAGTGCGCACCAGCCCCAGCCGCGGCACCAGAAACAGCGGAAAGAGCAGCGAAGCCACGAGTGCGCCAATGTAATCAAAGGTCAGCACCCGCGCCACGACATCCTTGAAATCGAGCAGGTCTTTCAGGATGCGCATCAGCAGCGGAATCTCCAGCCCGACCAGCGTGCCGATGGCAAAGACGAGCGGATAAAGCACAAGCTGAAACTGATCGAAGCGCGAAAACGTGAGAAACAGCAGCGGCGCTGACAACCCGCCGAGCAGCGCCACGCCAAGCTGCACTTCGATGAACTTTGCCGCCAGGCCGCGCTCCAGAAATCCTGACAGCCACGCGCCCGCGCCCATCGCCGACAGATAAATGCCAATAATCAGCGAAAACTGCGTGACCGAATCGCCCAGCACATAACTCGCCAGCGTCCCGGCCAGCAGTTCATAGACCAGCCCGCAGATGGCAATAAGCAGCACATTGAGAAACAGAAGCGGTGTGCGATTCATGGTGTGGTCAGTGGTCAGTTGTCAGTGGTCCGTTGAGGCAGGCGAAAGACATTCCTGAATGAGGCACAGCCACGGACCACGGACTAACCGTGAACTGCCGCTGACACGATCAGCGCAATGCCGATGATGATTGAGCCGATGATGATGGCCAGCGCGGTGTTCTGATCGTCTTCAATCTCTTTCTTGACGGAAAACGGCGCCACCTTGGTGACGACCCAGAACGCGATGGCGAACAGCACAATGCCGATCAGCGCGAAGACGATGGTTGAGATAATCAGTTCGGGAAGCTGATTCATCGGAATCAGCAGGAGCAGGGTGATGGGCATTACTTTCCTCCTCGATAGCCTGAATGCCAGAAATGGAATGAGCGATAACCGCCCGGTGACTGTCGCACGTCAGCCGGCACAAACTGCCGCGATTCGTTGCCAAACTCCCTGCCGGTCAGGGCGACATAACCGTAAAAGCCGATCATCAGCACTCCGGTGAACAGATAAAATTTGCGAAGCATAGTTTTTGTCCAGGCGGAAGAGAGATGACGGAACACACGGGCAAGAATGAATGAACCGAAATCTTAAGACCGGTTTAAGTTCTGTTTACAACAGTTCCCTTATTTACGTGTGTTCCGTCATCTCACTAT
>CAYWDW010000820.1:0-2796 GCA_964457105.1 uncultured Heliobacteriaceae bacterium | reverse complement strand
GCATCGCTTCCAGCGTGCTAATGGCCAGCGGCTGCTTGAAGGGAAACAGGTCTCTGGCCATTAGCACGCTGGAAGCGATGCGTACCCAGGGCGCGCTGTCACTCCTTTTTGCGGGCTGAAGGTAATTCGGCTCAGTTGCAGGTCGCCGTGAAGACCGGAATTTCGTAAGAGCCAGCCCGGGTCCACGTCAGCTTGTGCAGGTTGTGGCCGCCGCCAAAGGTGCCGGCGCCTGGAATCGTCACCTTGTTGATGACAGCTCCGGTCAGCGCCTTGTCACTCGTGCCCCAGAACTTCGCCCAGCCGGTGTTGCCTGAAGGAATGACATTGCTGAAACGCGGCGTCGTGCGCGGGAAGCTGTCGCTCAGACTGGCGCGGTACTGGCACGAGCCGGGTGAAAAGTTGAAACTGTAACCAGCCTCCTGCTGGTCATACATAATGCCGAAAATACTGCCGATGCCGTCAGCTCCGCTGACCAGCGAGCCGCCCAGACGATTGACGACGAGCATCGTGTCGTTGCCGTCCTTTGCGCTCGGGATGCTGTCAACAGCCAGCGCGCGCGGCAGGTAGTTATAAGCCGTGCCGTCAAAGTTGAGCGTGACCGTCATCTCAGCAGTGGCCTGCGTCGGCGGATCGAGCGCCGCGACGGCTTCAGCGCCGAGGTTGGCCCCGTGCCCGCTGATCAGCCGCACATATTCATCACCGATCAGGTAATTGAATTTGATCGGCAGCCCGTCACCATTGACTGCAATGGCGATCAGATAACCCACCACATCCGGGTCCACGTCCGAGGCCAGAATGCTGGCGGTCTGGCTTTTTGACAGGCAGACGAATGAATCGGCCACTGAACAGGTGCGCCCGTCAATAAAGAACAGGTGAATGATCGTGCCTTCGGTTGAATTCGTATTGGTCAGGTTGATCCGCGTATTTTCAGCCAGCGGATTGACCGAACTCGAAGCGTAAAGATTGTAGATCAGCACTGACCCGGCCTTCTGATCGCTGATAATGGCCGAGTCAGCAATGACCAGCCCCGGCTCACCGGCCCGCGCGCCTGTCGCCAGCAGCAGGAAAGCCGTAAGGACAAGAAACACCTGTGTGAGCTTCTGTGAAGTCATGGCGTGTGGTCTCCTGAAATGTGGTGTGAGTCTGATGTGTCCTGCTCTGCTGAAAATTTAATCTCGTACTCTGCGGCGAATTGCCGTCATTTGTCAGTCAGGATCAGTCGGGGCCGGGATTCCGCTGCGCTCCGGTGAAATCTTCAACTCCGCGGCCATTCCAGAAAACCAACAAAAAAAAGTTGAAGGGGAAGTCCGTGAAGACTTCCCCTTCGTTTGTTGTCTGCACCCTCAGGTGAGGATTCAAACTATTAGCTGCACATCGCGGTGAAGACCGGCACGCGGTAGGCACTGTTCGTGTAGGTCAGCTTGTGCAGGTTGTGGCCGCCGTTGAAGGACGTGGCGCTCGCTGAAGCGTTCAGGTTGATCGCCGCACCGAGGATCGCCACATCAGCCGTCGCCCAGAACTTCATCCAGCCCGTTGAACCAGCCGGAATCACGTTGGTGAAGCGCGGCGCCGTGCGCGGGAAGCTGTCGCTCAGGGTCGCACGGAGCTGGCAACCACCAGCCACGTTGAAGCTGTAGCCGGCTTCCAGTTCATCGTACAGGATACCGAAGATGCTGCCGATGCCTGAGGCACCGCTGACGAGGCTGCCACCGATGCGGTTGACAACCAGCAGGGTGTTGTTGCCATCCTTGGCGCTCGCAATGTTGTCAACGGCCAGCACGCGCGGCAGTTTGCCGTAAACGTTACCGTCGAACGACAGCACAGCGGTCATATCAGCATCCGCTGCCAGCGGGGCCCGGAATTTGGCTTCGATGGCTTCAGCGCCGAGGTTGGCCGCGTGGCCGCTCGCCAGCTTGACGTACTCATCGCCAATCAGCTTGTTGAAGTTGATCGGTTCGCCGGCATTGTTCACCGCCACCGCAACGATGTAACCACGGGTGTCGGGGTCAACGTCGGAAGCGAGGATTGAGGTCGTCTGGCTCTTCGACAGGCAGATGTAGCTGTCAGCCACTGCACAGGAACCGCCATCCACGAAGAACAGGTGGACGAAGACGCCGTCTTTGTCATCCGTGTTGGTGATGTTGATGCGGGTGTTTTCCTTCGACGGATCGGTCGAGCTGGAAGCATAGAGGTTGTAGATCAGCACTGAGCCAGCCTTCTGATCGCTGACAACGTCGCTGGGGATCACCTGTCCGGGATCGGCCAGAGCGCTCATGGCCATCATCACGAGGGCCGCCAGTGCGAGGAACATCTGTGTGAGTTTGCGTGAGGTCATTGTGATTCTTTCTCCTTAAGAAGTTTCAGTTGTGAGTGTGAGGAAACAGGGCTTCCAGGAACTGAGACGACACACCACGACTTTTCGAGACGGGGCAGCCGCTTGTGTGCCAACAGGCCGAAGCCGCTTACCAGTTTTACCTTTGCGCTCTCCTGAAAGTGTCAATCCCCTGGGCCTTCCAGAAGTTTGCCTGGCAAAGCACCGAAACTTTCTTCAGGAAAAATCACGACGGATCAAGTCGCTCAGGCGGGAACAGCTAATGCAGGCAGGTGCGGGAAGCGTCAGCAGCAGTCGCCATTCCGGCCCGGTCATTGAGGTCATCCGAACTAAATCAGACCACCCAGGATTGGTCCAGTACCGCGCGCGTGAGCGAGCGGTGGAACAGGCTGAAAGGCGCCCCCGCACCCGCGCCGGGGAGGGGCCCCGGGGCCAAGGTGGGTGGGGGGGGGTTTTTGGGTGGT
>CAYWDW010000819.1:0-2798 GCA_964457105.1 uncultured Heliobacteriaceae bacterium | reverse complement strand
TGGCTTCGTGGACCTGCGTGTCCCTTCGTGGATGAAATCTTTTATCTCACTTTGCAAAGGTCCTGGATGGACCAGCTCCGGGGCGCTGAAAAAATTGACACTCCGCAAAATGGTCAAGTAGTATCGGCCCACCGAATCAAGCAGACACCGTCTCGTTTTCATTGGGTCAACATGTTCGCTGTCGCTGTGAAATTGCTGGTGTCATCCTGGCCGGGGCGGTGCCGCCTGTGGCTGCTGATGATGCTTGTCGCTGGCACCTGCGCCTCCTGCACGCCTGGCTATCGCCCGCAGATTCCCGCGCCCCCGACTCTCAGCGAAACCGAACTGAGCGATATGGCTTACGAGGCCATTGGCCACCGCACCGGCGCCATGATTGTGGTTGATCCGCGTGATGGTCGCGTCATCAAACGTGTCAGTCACGGCACCGATGCGCAGTTTGTCGTTTCACCTTTTGGCCTGGCGCAGATTGTGACGGCTTATGCCGCGCTTGAGGCTGGCGTGATTGATGACCGCACGCTGCTGCCCTGTCGGCAGGGTGGGCGGGTTGACGTGGCGACGGCGCTCGCGCATTCCTGCCCGGAATTTTTTGCTCAACTGAGTCGGCGCATCACTCCGGCACAGTTTACCCGCGCTGCCGCGGTGGTCGGGTTCACTTATTTCGGCATCGAATCGCCGACTTACGATCAGACGCTGATTCGCCCGGTTTCAGCAAAGCTGCCTGAACCATTCACCGCCGCCGCCCTGACCGCCCTCGCGGTGAAAGGTGAAGGAATGGAGGCGCGTGAACTGCATTTCGCACAACTCGCTTCATCGCTGGCGAGCGGAGTGACCGCGTCAGAACGCTTTGCCGCTTACATCATGGCCAGCGCCAGAGTTGTTGCGCCGCCGGTCGTGCCCTTCAATCAGCACGCCCTGGCAGTCGTCAGACGCGGTCTGCTCAAAGCCGTTGAGGAAGGCGAAGCCGGAGCCGCCGCGCATCCCGGCAAACAAGTTGCGGGCAGAACCGGCAGCGGCCAGGGCCAGGCGATATTCATTTCTTATGCCCCTGCGACTGACCCCGAAATTGCGCTGGTCGTTTATCTGAAGGACGCGACGGGCCAGGAGGCTGCTGAGGTAGCCGGAAAGTTTTACGAGTTCTGGTTCAGACAGAAATGAACAACGGCGATGCATTGTCAGTTGCGTGAAAATGCATCGCCGTTGAATTGCTGATGTGAAACTGATGGGCCTGCCGCGACTCGAACGCGGGACCTGCTGCTTAGGAGGCAGCCGCTCTATCCACCTGAGCTACAGGCCCGATGTTGCAACCAAAAGACTTAATCAGGTCTCTCTGCCCTGCAAAAATCCCCTGATACACTCTCAGGGACGCACACAGCAGAAAACTGCCCCGGATTGCCCCTGATTCTGCCTCTCCCACTTCTGAAGGTCAAGCTGCCGCCTGACTGCCGCCACGTTCCGGGTTTTCAAAGAACGTTTCAGCGCCCACGTGGTCAGCATCACGCACGCGCTTTCTTCCCTGTCGCCTTCTTCCCTGTCGCTTTCTTCGCGGGTTTCTTTCCGTTCCCTGCGTCATCAGCTTTCGATGGTCTGCCGGGCTTGCGAGAGACAACCCTGGCAACCGCATCCGCTGGCTTCCGGCATGGCCTGCCCGGTTTACGACCAACTGGCAAACCAGCCAGGTCAGATTCAGGAATTTGCCAGTCCCTGCCAAACTTCGTCGCGTTTGGAAACCGCTTTGCCTTTTCCTCTTCATTGTTGAGCCAGACACGAACGCTCGCTTCGCTGATCTGAAGACGTTCGGCGGCCTGTTTCGTTGTGAGCATCTGGTTTTCTCCCTTCATAGTACGAAGCAACGTAACGTAGACATAAGATTATAGCAAGGGATTCAGGACAGCAGCAGAAAAAAGTAATGCCAGTGTTATTTTACTGTTGACATAAAGTAATGTTAGCGTTATATTCTCCCTGTCAGTGATTGATAACTCAAACCCACAGGAGAATGACCAATGATTACGCTCGACATTCACAGCCACGATTTCCAGCGCGCCGCCAGTCGCGCCCGCGTCTTCCACAACCGCGTGGCCCGCATCGGCAATCGCGCCTACAAAGTTCAGTCCGGTCACACGGCCACTGATTACACCGTCAGATTCTTTCTGATTGAAGGCGCAAAGAAAGCGGCCTGTTCGTGCCGCGCCGGTCAGGAAGACAAGCTCTGCCATCACGTCGCCAGCGCGCTCATCGTTCACGTGGCCCTGCTCAGGATGCAGCAGCCCGTTGCCGCGTGAATGCCGCACACAGGCACAAAAAAAGAGGGCGCAGTCTGATGACTGCGCCCTTTCAAGTGTAACGGAGAATCACTCACCTGCACCCGTGCTGCCGCATTCGGAGCGCCTGGCGGCCCAGCGCCGATTGCAGCATCACATCCGACAACTCTTCACATCCTGTGAGCAAACGGCGCTGCTCAGCGTCCATTTCCAGCGCCACGCGGCCCTGTGGCGTTTGCTCCAGGATCTCTCTGGCCCCGGCGCTGACTGCCCTGCGGCCTGTGCCTGACGGCTGGCGCTGGCCGGTCACGGCTGATGGCTGGCGCTGGCCTGATGCTGATGGCTGGCCTGATGCTGACGTGATGCTCACAGGCTGTCTGATGGCGCTGACAGCCGCAGCAAACGCATCCGGCAAATATCCGATGCGGTCAGCGAGTCCGGCTTTGACTGCCGCCTTACCCACCAGTACGCCGCCTCTGCCAAAATTCTGCATCACCTGCTCACGCGAGACGCTGCGTTGTTTCGCTACTGAGGCAATGA
>CAYWDW010000818.1:0-2801 GCA_964457105.1 uncultured Heliobacteriaceae bacterium | reverse complement strand
TGCCGACTGCGAGATGACGGCTCCATCGGGTGCCGTCATCTCGCTGTCGGCCTGCTCAACAGCTTCCCCAATGAACATCGGCCTCATCACCCCGGCCCCGCCCCGCACGCGGCATGGCAATCGCGTCACGGCGCTGCGCTGGTCAGCCATCCTCAAACGCCTGGGCCATCGCGTCACCATCGCTCAGCATTACGCCGACGAATCATTCGACCTGCTGATTGCTTTGCATGCCAGGCGCAGCCATGCCTCCATCAAACGCTTTCAGCGCCTGCATCCCGACCGTCCGCTGATCGTCGCGCTGACCGGCACCGATCTGTACCGCGATCTGAAAACAAGTCGGCAGGCGTGGCGCTCGCTCGAACTCGCCACGCGCATCATTGCGCTGCAACCCGAAGCGCTGAAGGAACTGCCCGAAGCTTTGCAGCACAAAACGCGGGTGATTTATCAATCAGTCAGGCCGTTCACATCACTGCGCACTCCGCATTCCGCCTTCCGCATTTGCGTGATCGGTCATCTGCGCGCCGTCAAAGACCCGTTTCGTGCGGCAATGGCCGCGCGGCGGCTGCCCGCTTCGTCACGCATTCAAATCATTCACATCGGCAAAGCCATGACTGAAGCGATGCAACGCCGGGCGCAGCGTGAAATGAAAATCAATCCGCGTTATGAATGGCGCGGTGAATTGTCGCCGTCACAAACCCGGCGGATTCTCGCCAGCAGCGATTTGTGAGTGCTGTCATCGCGCCTGGAAGGCGGGGCCAATGTGATCGGAGAAGCAGTAATGGCAGGCGTGCCGATTATCGCTTCGGGCATCCCCGGCAACATCGGCCTGCTCGGCGCTGATTATCCGGGTTACTTTCCGGCTGGCGATACAAACGAACTGGCCCGGCTGCTCACGCGGGCTGAGACTGACGCAGACTTTCTCGCGTCGTTGCGCGCCGCCGCTGGCAAGGTTGCCGCGCGGTTTGAGCCGCACCGTGAACAAGCGGCCTGGGCGGAACTGCTGGCTGAAATCAGGCCTGCCGGATCAGCCGGATCATCAGCGCCTGCTGTTATAATGCCGCCGAAAGGAGTTCCATCATGAGTTCACCTGCCCAATCTGATCTTTTGTCTGAAGCGCCGCTGATGGTTTTCGATGTCGGGCCAATCCTGCACAAAATCACCGATGAAGAGTTCGAGCGCATCTGCGCGCAGAATCCTGATCTGAGAATCGAAATGACCAGCGAGGGCAAAATGCTCATCAGGCTGCCGGTAGTGATGGATGGAGGCAATCGCAATTTCAAACTGACCACCCGATTCGGCGCGTGGGTCGAAGCTGACGGCAGCGGCGTCGGGTTCGATTCATCAACCGGCTTTACTTTACCCAACGGGGCGAAGCGTTCGCCTGACGCTTCGTGGATGCGCCGGGAACGATGGGAGGCGCTGACGCCGGAACAGCGCAACGAGTTCGGACATCTCTGCCCGGATTTTGTGGTTGAGTTGCGCTCGAAAACCGACCGCCTCAAAACGCTTCAGGACAAGCTGGAAGAATACATCGAAAATGGCGCGCAGCTTGGCTGGCTGATTGACCCGCTCCAGCACAAGGCTTACGTCTATCGCCCTGATGCGCCGGTTGAAATTCTCGATCATCCGCTGACTCTTTCCGGCGAGCCGCTGCTGCCGGGCTTTGTGCTTAACCTTGATGGAATCATTGACTGACCAGGAGAATCATTCCGTGACTAATGCTGACGCACCTTCAATTCCGCCATTCAATCCGCCGCGCCGCCTGCTGCTCGGCCCTGGCCCGTCGCCGGTTGACGACCGCGTTTACAGGGCGATGAGCGCGCCGCTCGTCGGACATCTCGATCCGCTCTTCATTCGCACAATGGACGAGATTCAGACGATGCTGCGGTATGTTTTTGAAACCAGTAACCGGCTGACGATTCCGATTTCAGGCACGGGCAGCGCAGGCATGGAAGCCTCTGTCGCCAACCTGCTTGAACCTGATGAAGAGATTGTCGTCTGCATCAACGGCTATTTTGGCGAACGGATGTGCGAAATGGTGACGCGGCTCGGAGCGCGTCCGGTGCGCGTGGAATGCGCATGGGGCGGGCCGGTTGATCTCGACCGGACCCGCGCGGCCTGGCGCCATTCAAAGGCGCGGGTGCTGTTTGCCGTGCAGGCTGAAACTTCGACCGGCGTGCTGCAACAGCTTGCGCCGCTGCGTGAAATCGCCGATGAACGCGACGGCTTGCTGATCGTTGACGCCGTGACGAGCATCGGCGCGCACGCCATCGGCGCTGATCACCATCGCCTTGATGTGGTCTATGCCGGGACGCAGAAAGCGTTGTCCTGCCCGCCCGGACTGGCACCCGTGACTTTCAGCGACCGCGCCATCGAAAAGATCCGCGCGCGCAAAACAAAGGTCAGTTCGTGGTATCTCGATACGTCGCTGCTGACGGCTTACTGGGCCGATGCGGGCAGCGGGCAGCGGGCTTATCATCACACCGCGCCGATCACGATGAATTATGCGCTGCACGAAGCGTTGCGGATCGTGACCGAAGAAGGCCTGGCCGCGCGACAGCGTCGGCACGAACGCCACCATCGCGCGCTGGTCGCGGGGATTGAAGCGATGGGTTTGAGCATGCACGTCGCGCCGGAGCATCGGTTGTGGACGCTCAATGCCGTCAGCGTGCCGGAGGGCGTTGACGAAACGAAAGTGCGTCAGCGGCTGCTCGAAGAATTCGACATTGAAGTCGGCGGCGGGCTGGGCGCGCTCAAAGGAAAAATCTGGCGCGTCGGGCTGATGGGTTCGGGCAGCACTG
>CAYWDW010000817.1:0-2808 GCA_964457105.1 uncultured Heliobacteriaceae bacterium | reverse complement strand
GTCACCGCTTGCTCACGCGCGCGGTACTGTTACACGCAAGCCGCGTCTTACGCATCTTCGGGAATCCGGCGAATAACACCAAGCTTGCCAATCAGCAGATGCGCCAGCAGCAAGGCGAGCAGATACATGCCGGCGCAGCCCGCGAAAATCGGCGCGAATGAATATTCATCCACCACGCGACCGATATAACGCTGAGAGATGGCACCCATCAGCGCGCCGAGCGCGCCGCCGAGTCCCGTCACCGTGCCGATGGCCTGCTTCGGAAAAACTTCAGCCGGCAGCGTGATGTTGCCCCACGCCGCATGCCCGAAAAACATCGCGGCCACAACGACTATGGCCAGCGCCGGACTCGCCACTTTCGTCACCAGCAGGCAGAAGACCGGCATCGCCAGCGAGACACCCAGCATCGTCGTCTTGCGTGCCCGGCTCAGTTCCCAGCCCCGCGCAATCAGAAAGCGCGGCATCGCCCCGCTGAAGAGATTGCCCAGCGTCAGCGCCGCAAACGGAATCCAGACGAACATGCCAACCTGTTTGAGATCGAACCCGCGCTCCTGCTGAAAGTATTTCGGAATCCAGAAATTCAGAAAGTAACTGATCGGATCGGTCAGCACGCGCGCCATCACACAGCCCCACGTCTCAGGCATGCGCAACAGTCTGCTCATCGGCGCAGGCTTCAGACTGTCGCCTTCAGTCTGCTGATCGGAAAGAATCAGCTCGCGTTCTTCCGCGCTCAGGCGCGGATGATCCTGCGGCAGCCGATATATCAGCAGCCACGCCGCGACCCAGATGAAACCGAGCGCGCCAGTGAAGATGAACGCCGAGCGCCAGCCGAACGAAAGCGCGATGAACGAAACGATGGGTGCCGCGAACATCGAACCGAGCGCCGTGCCCGCGTTGAAGATGCCGACGGCGAGCGCGCGGTCACGCATCGGGAACCATTCGGCCACGGCGCGCACTCCGCCGGGAAAGCTGCCCGGCTCGAACACGCCGAGCAGAAAGCGGAAGAACGAAAACTGCCCGACCGTGCCCGCAAAGACGTGCAGCATATTGGCCAGCGACCAGCCGGAGACAAAAATCACAAAGCCGCGTCGCGTGCCGACGAAATCAATGATGCGACCGCTGACCAGATACATCACCGCATAGCTGGTCAGAAACCATGAATTGATGTCGCCGTAATTCGCATTGCTCAGGCTGAGTTCTTTCTGAATCGTGTCAATCAGCACGGAGAGCGTCTGCCGGTCGAGATAATTCAGTTCCGAAGCCAGGCACAGCAGAATCGCAATGTACCAGCGCAGATGTTTGATGGGGCGTTTCTTCATAACAGGAAATCAAAGCGCAGAGACGCTGATAATTTTCAGTTCACACTCAGTTTCATTCCATGCGGCGACAACACGCCCGGCAGTTGGCTGCCCGATGTATTCAGCCGGTTGCGTCGAAGCCAGCGGCAATACTTCTGAAATTGAAAGCCCGGTGAATTTCACGGTGTTCGCTACGGCGCGATCCATCGTCAGCGCGGAACCGGCCAGCCAGGGTTTGCCGGGTTCGGCCACGCGACCATCGTAGCTCAGTTCAACCGTCGTGCCGCCCAGCACAAACCTGCCTGGCGCGCAGCCAGCGGCGGCGATGGCGTCAGTCACCAGCAGCGAACGCGACAGAGTTTTGGCGCGCAGCATCGCCCTGACCGTCGCGGGCGGCAGATGATGACCATCCACAATGAAGCTCGCCGAGAGTTCATCAGCCGCGAGTTGCTCCCAGATGAAATTCGGATGGCGCGGCAGCAGATTCGCGCAGCCGTTGCCCAGATGCGTTGACGTGGTGGCGCCCGCGCTGATCGCCGCGCGAATCTGTTCCGGCGATGCGGCAGTGTGACCAATGGCGACGCGCACGCCTGACGCCGCCAGGTATTCCGTCAGTTCAAGCGCGCCGTCAACTTCAGGCGCCAGCGTGACCAGCACAAGGCGACCATCCGCCGCTTCCTGCCTGCGCTTGAAATCATCAACCGATGCATTTATCACGTGCGGTCGCGGGTGCGCGCCGCGCGCGCCGTCGAGCGGAGAAATATACGGGCCTTCCATGTGGATGCCCGCCATCGCCGGATCATTGAGGCTGACGAGTGTGCGCGCGCATTGCGCGAAGTTTTCAAACGATGAAGTAATCAGCGTCGGCAGACAGCGTGTCACTCCGGTGGCGCGCATCGCTTCAATTGCGCGCTGCGCCTGCTCCGCCGAAGTCTGCGGGTCATTGAAATCAACGCCCGCAAACCCGTTGACTTGGAGATCGAAGAAGCCGGGAAATTCAAGCTGCATAGATTGGTGGTTGGTGGTCAGTAGTCCGTGGTCAGTCGTCAGTGGTCAGTCGTCAGTGGTCAGTCGTACTTAATTCCAATAGACAACGGACTACGAACTACGGACTACGGACCACTGACTACTGACAACGGACTACCGACCACTCTGTCTGAGTTGCGAAGCCGAAGCACGATCCAGATAAATCGTCACTGCCGGATGCGCGCGCAGAATCGAAGCCGGGGCCAGCGCGCTGATTTCGCCTTCGAGACAGGCTTGCACGGCGGCGGCTTTTCTTTCATCCGGCACCACGCAAATGATGTGTTCAGCCTTGAGAATCTGACGAATAGACATTGAAATCGCCTGCGTCGGCACGTCCGAGAGATCAGCAAACCAGCCTTCGCCGACCTGCTGACGGCGGCAGGCGTCATCCAGCCGCGCAATCAGGTAGGGCTGCTCGGTTTCAAAATCAGCCGGTGGATCATTGAAGGCCAGGTGCCCGTTTTCGCCAATGCCGACAAAGGCC
>CAYWDW010000816.1:0-2809 GCA_964457105.1 uncultured Heliobacteriaceae bacterium | reverse complement strand
GATTGCCTGGCGCGCGCTGACCGGCTCAGCGGTAGCCAATGCCGGGTCGGTGCGCTTTCTGCACTTTGCCGAAGGCCAGACCGAAGTGCGCGTCGCCCTGGAATATGACCCGCCCGGCGGTCGCCTCGGCGCGTGGATCGCCAGTCTGTTCGGAGAAAACCCGGAGCAGCAGATTACCGAAGACCTCGCCCGCTTCAAACGCCTCATGGAAATCGAAGTCAGACGCGCCGTGCGCACCGCCGACCAGGACACCACCGACGAAGTGATCTGAGCCGGATCAAATGTCAGGCAGTTCATTGCCCGCGCGGTCAGTTCCTGAGCTATGGCCGAAAGCAGTCAGTGGCGCGCACTCTGAGTCTGCTTTGTGGCGCTCGCGCAATCGGCGTGGCCGCAGCCACAGGTCGTGCGGGTGTCAATGTTGTCACTGGCCTTTCGGCAATGATCGCTGCAATGCGGCTGGCCTGATTGTGTCGGACAGTCGCATTTCGGGTTGGCGCATTTGTCAGTCATCTCTGCCATGTTGATTCCTCCGGAAGTAATGTACGAAATCACACGAACAGGCGCGGCGTGGCCGCACCCGCTCGCCAGACGTGTCAGATGTAATTGATCCATCGTGCAAGCTCCATGCCATCACCGCCCCGTCTGACATTGCGTCAGCAGCGCATCGCTCCGCAACGCCTCGGCACGACAGACACGCCCGGTCATCCAACGCTTGTTCTGAATGCGAACAGCCGACAGTCGGCACGTGAATCAGACACTGCGGCGCAACCGGTTCCAGCACGGCAGTTGCTCATCAGTCGCATTGTCCGGTTGAAACGACAAACCTGCAGACGACGGAAGGAGTCCGGCGATGTCAAGATCAGGCGCGATTCTGATTGATCTGATAATTATTTCATCCTGCCTGCTGATGAGCAGCCCTGTGTCAGCCCAGGACACCGGCAGCGCGGCTTATCGTCACGCCCTCGGCCAGTACAGGCAGGGCGATCTTGACGCGGCGATTACAGGGTTCACGCGCATTATCGAAGCCGGGCTGAGTGATGCTGCGGCTACCGGACAGGGTGCGGCGCACAGTCCTGGTGATAATCTGATCCTGCATTACGAAGATGAAATCGTGATCGTCCCGTGCGTGGCGGCGGCTTATTACGTTCGCGGGCTGGCGCATTATCGTCGGCGCGATTTCAGGCTGGCCGCAAATGATTTCAACGCGGCCACCGGCATGGTGGCGCATTATGCCGATGCCTGGACGAACCTGAGCGCGGCGCTCTTTGCCCTGGGTGAACTGCAGGCCGCGCAGGCCGCGGCAGACCGGTCCATCAGCATCAGGCCGCGCAATGCAGCGGCGTATCACAACCGGGGACTCGTCTGGTATCAGCGGAATGATTACGACCGGGCCATTGCTGATTTCAATCAGGCGCTCGCGTTCAATCCGAAGTCGGCCCTGACGTGGCTCAATCGCGGCAATGCGTGGTTCAGCAAACATGCCTGGGATAAGGCGCTGGCCGATTACAATCAGGCGCTGAAACTCAACCCGCAACTCGCCGCCGCTTATAACAACCGGGGCAATGCCGAATTCAACCAGGATCAGGTGGCGGCTGCGCTGCGTGATTACAACGAAGCGTTGCAACTCAATCCGCGCTTTGCTGAAGCCTGGTTCAATCGCGGCCTCGCTTTTGTTTACCTCGGTCACGAACACGACGCGGCGGCTGATTTCAATCAGTGTCGAGAGCTTGATGCCCGCCTCGGTGCCATGATTGAGCAACGCGCTGACAAAATCAGAATCAGGCGTGAACGAAATACCGATCACAGCGCCGCGAGTTACAAAAAATCGGATGAGAATTCATCAGGAATCCGAAATCCTGAATAAAGACCAGTCGCCGCCGGATCTGCCCTTCAGCCTCAGCTAAACTGAAACCATCTCAGCCAAAGCTGTTGCGCGTTTGCTTTCGGCGATCCAATTATCTGGCTCAGTCGTTGCATTAAAGCGGGCATCTCCCGCAACCGTCATCTCCCCACGCAACAACCTGTGAAGCGCCGCAGGCCGCATACACCGCCTGCCTGCTGACCGTCAGCCGCGGGCTGCGACAGCCGGGGTCGTCGTGTGCGCAGCGGCAGCGTTGCCTGACAGGCGACACAGGAAATTCCAGGTAATGGAGGATCAAATGTTACATTCAGTCAGAAACTGGAAGTCAGTGAGCCGGGCAGTGACGACTGTCCTCTTCACGCTGCTGCTCTTCCCGGCTGTGCTGTGGGCGCAGACTGAGACCGGGCAGATTATCGGCAAGGTGACTGACCCCGCCGGGGCGCTCGTGACTGGCGCGACCATCACCGTCAAATCGGTGGACACGGGCGCGACCCGCACGGCGACAAG
The DNA here is from genome assembly GCA_964457105.1 of uncultured Heliobacteriaceae bacterium. Classification (GTDB taxonomy): domain Bacteria; phylum Acidobacteriota; class Blastocatellia; order RBC074; family RBC074; genus DASRDU01. The sequence goes on along the minus strand of CAYWDW010000816.1, from coordinate 441 downwards.
CAACGAGCAGGGACAGTTCGTCATTACCAGTCTGCAACCCGGACTCTATGACGTGACGATTCAGGAGACGGGCTTTGCGCCGAGAACGCGCCGCGTCCAGGTCACAGTCGGTTCGCAGGTGTCGCTCGACACGGCGCTGACCGTGCAGGCCGAAAACGTGACGGTGGATGTCGTCGCCAGCGGCGGCGTCGAAGTCAACACGCAGAATCAGGAACTGTCGAATGTCGTCTCCGGCAATCAGATTCGTGAACTGCCTTCGCTGACGCGCAATCCTTATGACTTCGTCTCGCTGTCCGGCAACGTTTCACCGGCGGACCCGTCAGGGCGCGGCGTGGGCTTTGCCATCAACGGACAGCGCGCGGCTTCAACCAATATTCTGCTCGATGGCGGCGAGAACGTGGACACTTTCCTGGCCACCGTCGGCCAGAGCGTGCCACTTGA
>CAYWDW010000815.1:0-2816 GCA_964457105.1 uncultured Heliobacteriaceae bacterium | reverse complement strand
GGCCGGAGCTTCGCCAACTGAAAAGCGCCACTCTTTGCCGTCGCTGAGGCGGCGCAGCACGACTTCGCCATCGCCTTCAGTCGGCGCGAGCCGGTGCGCGAACCATTGCCCGTCAGGCGACACGACGGGCGCAGCGATGCGCTTCCAGGCCAGAATATCCTTCAGGCCAATCGGGCGCGGTGTGGCGCCCGGCACAGGCGCTTTTTCCTGCCACAGCGGCAGGGCAAAGGCCGGATTGAGCGCGAGGATGAACGCAAAGGCGAGCAGAACGATGCGATGCTTTCTCATGGCGAGGCCTCCTGAACGAGTGTGTTGATGAACGAATGAACGTGGTTGCAAATCAGTCAGGAGAGATGACGGAACAGACGGAATGAACGGAACACACGGAAAAAGCAGAATTCAATATTTGATTCTGTTCCGTCTGTTTCGTTATTTCCGTTTGTTCCGTCATCTCGTCTTCAATGTCAGAACAACAGCTTCAGGCCGAATTGAATGTGTCGCGGGCTTTGCGCCGAACCGATGCGGCCAAAGCCGGGCGAGCCGACGAAATTATCCGGCAGATCGAAATTCGGGTGATTGAACAGATTGAAGGCTTCGGCGCGAAACTGCAGCCGGGCGTTTTCAGTCAGCGCGATGTTTTTGAGCAGCGAGAAATTGACGTTCACATAACCCGGCCCGTCCAGAATGTTGCGGCCCGCGTTGCCGAAGCTGCCGAACGCAGGCATGACGAACGCGGCGGTATTGAACCAGCGGTCCGGCGTCGGATTCGACAGCTTTGCCTGGCCGATCAGGTTCGGGCGGTCATTGGCGCCAAAGCCGAGATTGGCGCGGCCTGTGTTGCTGTTGTCAATTTCGGGCAGCAGCGCGACGGTGAACGGGCGGCCTGTCTGCGCGGTGATGACTCCGAAGGTCTGCCAGTCGCCAAGAATCGCTGACGCCCAGCCCGCCTGACTCAGCCAGCGGCGACCGTGACCGAACGGAAAATCATACGAGTAACTGACCGACAGCCGGTGCCGCACGTCGAAGTTCGACCTGCCGCGTTCAGCATTGACGTTGTAACTGTCCTGCGGAAAGTTCGGATCGCCCGCGCTCGTGAAAAAGCCCGAAGCGTTGTCGAGCGATTTGGACCAGGTGTAAGCGCCAAACAATGACAGCCCGAAATCAAGCCGCTGCTGAAAACTCAGTTGCAGGCTGTGATAGGTCGAGTTGGCCCGCGATTCGAGCATCGTGATGTCGTCAAAAAGCGGTACGGGCCGGAGGTTCGGGAACTGCACCGCCGGACGCGGCTGATTGATGTCGCGCGCGGTCATCAGCTTCGTGCCCTTTGACGCCACGTAGGCGGCTTCAAACAGGCGGCTCCGGCCAAACTGCTGCTGCACGCTCAGGTTCCAGTGTTGCAGGTAAGGCGTGCGCAAATCGCGCTGAAAGGCGAGCGCCGAACGTGGCAGGTTGCTGCCGGGGAACGGATTGAACAGCGTCAGGAATGACTGCTGCGAAGTGATGTTCAGCCCGAAATCATAAAACGGCGCATTGAAATACAACGCCTCGCCCGGCGCTAAAGCCGACTGATCGTAAAAGACGCCGTAACCGGCGCGCACCACCGTATTGCCCTGACGCAGCGGCGTCCACGCCAGACCGAGGCGCGGCGCCAGGTTGTTGTGATCGGTTTCGTAACCGCTGCGCGGCATCCCGTTCGTCCCGACTCTGACCAGTGATTTGGTCGCCGGGTCGTAAAGATTCGCGCGGTCTTCGGCGTCAACCGCCGGGCTGTTGTTTTCGTACCGCAAGCCCGCACTGAGCGTCAGGCGCGGCGTCACGCGCCAGCCATCGTTGACGAAGAAGTTGTAACTTTTCGTCCGCAGGTGCTGATGATTGTCCACCTTGGCAAACCCGGTCACGGTCGGCAGACCGAGCAGCAGATCGGCGAGCGGGTTTTGCGTAATCAGCCCGGTGAAATTGAGCAGCCCGCGTGATTGCACATCGCGATAACCGTTCTGCTGATTGGCGCGGAATTCAAAGCCGAACTTGAACAGGTGCGCGCCGCGCGCCCAGGTCGCCGTGTCGAGCAGTTGATAAGTATTCGTCACGCTGTGCTGCGGGTTGTTGTATTCATCGCCGAGCGCCGAAAAGCCGATGACTGAAACAAAGCTCAGGCCGTAATCGCGCTCTCGGCCTGACACTTCAGGCAGCCCGACCTGCTGATTGAGGCTGCGGCCCTGATTTTCGTGAAACGAACCCGCCGCCACGCGGTTGTAAGCGAAGCGAACTTCATTGAGCAGCGCGGGCGAAAAGATGTGCGTTTCACTCAGCATCGCGTTCTGCCCGCGACGCGGCACGTTTGTGCCGAAGCCGGGAATCTGCGCGAATGACGGCCCTGAGAACGGCTCGTAAAGATCGCGGTCGGTCAGACTGTACCGCGCCGTCACGAGCGATGACGGCCTCAGCGTGTGATTGACGCGCACATCGAAGTGATCGTTGCGGTCGCGCTGCGTCGGCGATGAAACGAAGTTCTGAAAAGGCGCATTGCGATTCGGCAGCGGATACAGGGCCGCCAGTTTGACGCCGACCGGATTGAGAAACGGTGCCGGAATTTTTTTATCGGGGAACGGCTGCTGCGTGAAGATATTGATCGGGCCGGGCAGGAAGCTTTGCGAAAAATCGCCGTTGCGTTCGGCGAGCGTCGGCACGTTCGTCACGCGCGTGATGCCCTGGCGTTCGCGGCGGCCTTCGTAATCGGTGAAGAAAAATGTGCGGTCCGACCTGAGCGGCCCGCCGAAGGAAAAGCCGAACTGATGGCGCTGATACTGCGGCGCGGA
>CAYWDW010000814.1:0-2819 GCA_964457105.1 uncultured Heliobacteriaceae bacterium | reverse complement strand
TGCCCTTTTTTTTCCCGCGGGCTCTGCTCCCACTTCCCCCCTCCCCCCTACCACCGCACCACTGACCACTGACCACTGACTACTGACTACTGCTTCGTTCCTTCCTGCTCCAGGTAATCAAGGACCATGGCGGCCATGGTTTTGACGCCGGTGGCAAGGCATTTTTCGTCGGCATCGAAATCGGGCGTGTGATTGCCGGCGGTGATGCCGCGCTCGCGGTTGGCGACGCCCAGCCAGTAAAAGACGCCGGGGATTTCTTTGGCAAAATAGGAAAAGTCTTCGCCGCCCATGCTCGGCGGACTCGCGAGGACCCCGGCTTCGCCATTGATGCGCTTCATCGTCGGCAGCATCCGGCGCACGAGCGCGGCGTTGTTGATCGTCGGCGGGTAGCCTTTTTTGTAATCCAGCACGTAGCTGGCGCCGAAGCTTTCGGTCACGCCTTTCAGCGTCTGATGCATCTGCTGAATGACCTGTTCCTGCATCGCCTCGCTGTAGGTGCGCACGGTGCCTTTCAATTCGACCTCTTCGGCAATGATGTTTTCGCGGTTGCCGCCGTGAAAGCTGCCAATGGTCAGCACGAGCGGTTCCAGGGTGTCGGTGCGACGGCTGCGAATCGTCTGCAACTGCATGACGGCGGCTGACGCGACGACGATGGCATCGGCTCCAAGCTGCGGGTAAGCGCCGTGCGCCATGCGGCCACGAATCCTGATGGCGAAGGTGTCCGCCGATGCTGTCACCGCGTTTTCGCTGTAGCCGACCTTGCCGGCTTCGAGCGCGGCGCTCGTGTGCAGGCCGAAGATGGCTGACGGGCGCGGATTGTCGAGCGCGTTTTCCTTAATCATCAGCTTCGCGCCCCATTCCGGCGCGTCGCTGGCCATTTCTTCGGCGGGCTGAAAGATGAATTTGACGGTGCCCGGAATTTTGTCGCGGTGTTTGCTCAGGAGTTCAGCCAGGCCGAGCGCGACGGTCGTATGCACATCGTGACCGCAGGCATGCATCACGCCGGGGTTTTGTGATTTGTAAGGCACGTTCCTGGTTTCAGTGATCGGCAGCGCGTCCATATCGGCGCGCACGGCGACCACGCCGCCGGGCCTGCCGCCTTTGAGCAACCCGATGACGCCGTGCCTTGCAACACCGGTGCTGACTTCGAGGCCAAGCGCGCGCAACCGTTCAGCGACGATGCGCGAGGTGCGGACTTCCTGATTCGGCAGTTCCGGGTGCATGTGCAGATCGCGGCGCGTTTCGACCAGGCGGGCAAACATCGCCTGCACCTCACGATCAAATTCAGCATCGCGGGCGGTGGCTGTTGTCGGCGAATGAGGCCGGGCAGTGGCGCGGCCTGGCACCGGCAGGGAACAGAGCAGCGCGCCGATCAGACCGGCTGCGGCCAGACGACGCAAAGACCCGAAAGCAGTGAGCATGAATGTGGTCTCCTTTAACCTGAGCGGGATGATGTCTTGAATCTGTGAACGATTCTGAAGGCGGAAGGATGAAGGATCAGAAGGGAAGGATCAAGAGCGCAGGAATGAAGCCGGACCACAGAACCGGAGCGAAAGCCGTCGGGAATGCTGTGATGACCCCGACGGCCATCGCTCCGGTTTGAGCTTACCAGTTGCCGCCGCGATCTCTGCCGCCGCGATCACCGCCGCGACCGCCGCCGCCACCGAAGCCGCCGCGACCGCCGCCGCGACCGCCGCGATCACCGCCGCGACCACCGCCACCGCCGAAGCCGCCGCGACCACCGCCGCCACCGCCGAAGCCGCCGCTGCGCGGTTCTTTCGGACGAGCTTCATTGACGACGACGGCGCGACCATCAAACTGATAACCGTTGAATTGTGAAATGGCAGCATCCGCTGCCTCCTGGCTTTCCATCTCGACGAAACCAAAGCCGCGTGAGCGTCCGGTTTCACGATCCGTGACGATGCTGGCCGAAAAGACCTGCCCGGCCTGCCCGAACAGATCTTCGAGATCCTGTTCGGTCGCAGAGAACGGAAGGTTCCCGACATAAAGCTTGACTGACATAACTGTTCCTTTGGGAGAAAGTAGAAGCTGACAGGAGAAAGGCGGGAACGGCCCCCGACTTACGCGAACGGTGCGAACTGCTGACCGGACAGCTTACTACGAATTATCACTTTCCTGTTCTCATCTACCGACCGCGCGAAGTCCAGATACCGACAGGACGCATCACCGTTGATGGCCGAGACCAGGGTGGTGTCGAGGGGATCCGCAACACCGAATCTGCAGACGGGCGAATACTACGTAGTGATACTGCGAAAAGTCAACTGAAGTTTCCCCGGCCCTGGCGGCCCTTTCAGAACCGTTCATGGCGTCGTAACCACCACGAACTGCGGGTAAAACGGGTTTCGTGAAAATAATCCCTGAGCAGTGTCACCTCAGGCGCGGCTGTCCCGCTGACGATCACCGTCACAACATCGTACCGGTACGGCTCATCCCTCAGCCGCAGCACGCGCCGGAAGACGCGCGATGCGCGCACTATCTGCCGCTGCTTGCGCGCATCAACCGCCGCCTGCGGCAGCGCAAACGCCGCGCTCCGGCGGGTTTTGACCTCAATAAAAACCAGTACCGGCGCGTCGCCCGCATCGTCATAAGCGATGATGTCAATCTCGCCCGTCACTTCGCGCCCGCCCAGGCTGCGGCCCACCGGCGCAGTGTAGTTGGTCGCGACCATCCGATAACCCTGCCGCTTCAGTTCATTCACGGCCAGTTGTTCGCCGTAAGCGCCAAGTTCACCGCTGGTTGATGGAGCCTGAGAGCGTGCGCGGGACCGATTGAATTGTCGGAATCGTGGCGTCGGCAAT
>CAYWDW010000813.1:0-2820 GCA_964457105.1 uncultured Heliobacteriaceae bacterium | reverse complement strand
TGAAGCGGCCTCGGCATCCTGGCGCTCCTGCTCCTTCAAATACTCCACCAGGCTTTGTTTTTCGTCTGCGTCAAGCGCCGCAATCTGTTGTAATACCTGCTGTACCCTCTCTGTCAACATAGCTACTCCTGTGATTCTGAAGGTCAGCAACCCGGGGCGGAACTCAATTGTGGCTCACTTGTCTCTGACAGCCTGGTGCTTCCTGATGCGCTGTCAGGAAAGATCCTCCGGCATCCCTTGTAAAATGCCTGAAGTTGCTTTGGCAAAGCCCCTCAGTGGTTGCCGCCACAGCCCCCTGAAACGATAACAGCCACCTGCGCAGGTGGCTGTTATCGTTGATTGACTGATGGGCCGTGAAGGACTCGAACCTTCGACCCGTTGATTAAGAGTCAACTGCTCTACCAACTGAGCTAACGGCCCGGCGAAAGTTTGTGCGGGAGTTTACCCTCGCCAGCGGAAGCGACTTTATACAATATCGGTCTGTCATCGGGCAAGGCTCGTTGAAGATTTCACTGTTCATGAATTGCCTGGATCAGTTTGCAGATGGCGTGCAGGTTACAGTACGCGAGCGCCCGCAGCCGCCGTGCCGGGGCGCTCGCTCAACGAAACGTACTGTAACCTGCACGCCCTGGCAAACCGCTATAACTGCAACCGCTGGACAACCAGTCAATCACGGTGTAAGTTAACGGCATCTGCCTCACAGCCCTCACGGAAAAATATTTCCCCTGCATCAACGGGATCAGAATTCAGTAAGGAGGGGTCAAAACCCGTGCATTGCAAAAGCTGTGATTACTCAATCTCCAAATATGCCCGCTGCTGTCCGATGTGCGGGCACACAGTTGAAACTCAGATCGTCCCGATTGCCGATGTTCGCGCTTCGCAAACGCGCGCGGATTCCCTGTGGTCTCAGGTGCGGAGAATGTTCGGGCAGACACGTTTCTGGCGGGTGACTTCGGCCTGAGCGGTCAGGAAGAATGCGGGCGGAGAGGAGGTCGGGGACGTGGCCCTGGCGCAGGTGTCGCCTGCTGAGAACGAATGATTTCATCCAGCAGCAGCCGCGTCAGGCCGATATATTTCCTGAATTTTCGTTTCTCTTTTTCGGGCACCGGCAATCGTTCCAGTTCCAGTTCGATCCGCCATAACTCACCCAGATCTTCTTTGGCCATCTGGCCAAAACTGCATTTCCGGTTTTCGAGCAGCGCTGTGCCGAGTCCGAAAATCCAGGTACACAGATGATCCAGATCGCACTCGATGTGCCAGGTTGCCGTTTCGTCATAACCCCGGCGAAAGTTATCAACCGGCGGCGGCGTGTGCTGCCAGATGCGCCAGGCGCGCACGAACTCGCGGCTGACTGCTTTTTCTGCTGAGGCGAGTACCAACTTTCCCGACATAGCTATAACGCCACGGCCTGTTCAGCCCAGACCTGAAATTCACGATGCCGATTGATCTCGGCTCCGACCTGAAGTTCACCGGAAGCGACTTTCAGCAAATAGCTGAACAGACGCTCACCCACCTGCTGAATGGTTTCAGCGCCGTCAATGATCGTTCCGGCGTTGATGTCAATATCGCTCTTCATGCGCTCGAACGTTGCCGTATTCGACGACATCTTGACGACCGGCGCGATGGCATTGCCGATGGTCGTGCCGCGTCCGGTGGTAAATACCACAAGGTTGGCCCCGGACGCCACCAGCCCCGGCGTTGATTCCTGATCGTAACCCGGCCCCTGCATCAGATTCAGCCCGCGCGCCTTCACTCGTTCGGCGTAACCGATCACGCCTTCGACGCGCGACGTGCCGCCTTTGGCGACAGCGCCAAGCGATTTGATCGTGATGTTGAGCAGGCCACCGGCCTTGTTGCCCGGACTCGGATTCTGATTGAGCACCGCGCCGAATTTCGCCGCGTAATCCTTGTACCAGTCCACCATCGCGTAAACAGCGCGGCCCGTCGCCGCGTCTTTCGCGCGTTGCGCGAGCAGATGTTCCGCGCCGCAGAATTCCGGCACTTCAGTCAGCAGCGCCGTCCCGCCGCAGCGAATCAGCAGATCTGAACACGCGCCGAGCGCCGGGTTGGCCGAGAGTCCGCTGAAGCCATCCGAACCGCCGCACTTGAGGCCCAGCACCAGCTCGCCTGCCGACACCGGCGTGCGCGCGGTTTTATTGACTTCGGGCAGCATCGCTTCGACCAGTTCCAGCCCGCGTCTGATTGCCGCCTGAGTGCCGCCGACTTCCTGAATGCCAATGCGCTCGACGGGTTTGTTGAGTTGCAACTGATGATGGCCGAGGTAGCGCGTGAGTAATTCAAGATTGGTTTTTTCGCAGCCGAGATCAATCAGAATCACACCGCCGACATTCGGATGATCGGCGTAATTCGAGAGCGAGCGCATCAGAATCTCGACCGTCGAACCGTCATTGCAGCCGCAGCCTTTGTTGTGCGGAATTGCCGTCACGCCGTCCACGTTCGGATACTTGTCACGATTCCAGAGCGTGAATTCGGCGAGCGTCGAAATCTGCGCGGCCTCGTGCGAAGCGCACATCGAAGTCGGCACGACCAGAATGTAATTGCGCGTGCCGACGCGCCCGTCCGCACGACGATAACCCGGCCACGTCGGCGTTTCGAGTGCGTCGAAATATGCCGGCGCAGGAGTATGCAAATCTTCGGGCAGTTCGCGCACAACCGGCACTTCGTTTGACATATTGCCGTGCGTGATCGGCTCGCCTTCGCTGATCCCGCGCGAAGTGCCGATGGGCTGCCCGTATTGCAGCACGAATTCGCCTGCGGGAATCTCGCGCGTGGCGAAGCGATGACCCGGCGCCACATCGC
>CAYWDW010000812.1:0-2821 GCA_964457105.1 uncultured Heliobacteriaceae bacterium | reverse complement strand
TGCGCGTCGAGGACGAACAGCTTGAAATTCGGCAGCGGACGACCAATCGGCGGGTTGGGCGTGCCGTCAGCAAAGCATTGCGCCATCGCCGCGCAGACCGTTGTTTCGGTCGGCCCGTAGGCATTGAAGAATTTTCGCCCCCGGCTCCAGCGCGCCACGATGTCAGCGGTGCATCTTTCTCCGGCAGCCACGACGACCTGCAAATCCGGCAGGTCGTCCGAACTCAGCACATTCAGCACCGATGGCGGCAGCGTGACGTGCGTGATGCGTCCGTCGCGCAGCAGTTGCCACAAATCATCCATCAGCCCGATGCTTTCCTGCCGCGCCAGCACGAGCGTTGCGCCGCTGCCCAGGGCCATCGCCAACTCCCACACCGAGGCGTCAAAACTGAACGGCGAGAATTGCAACACCCGCCTGCCTGCACGCACGCCAAAGGCCTGCTGCTGCGCTGCCGTCAGATTGCACAAACCCCGATGCGCAAGCAGCGTCCCCTTCGGCTGCCCCGTCGAACCCGACGTGTAAATCACATAAGCCAGATTCTGCGGCCTGACTTCGCTGACCACACCGGCTGAGCTTTCCTGCGCGATGCGCGGCCAGTCAGCATCAAGGCTGAGCAGTTCAATGTCAGCGTGCAGCTTTGCGATGGCAGTTTTGAGATGCGATTGTGTGAGCACCAGCCGCGCCTGCGAATCGGCAAACATAAAGGCGAGCCGGTCAGCCGGGTAATGCGGATCGAGCGGCAGATAAGCGCCCCCGGCTTTGAGTACGCCGAGAATGCCGACGATCATTTCCAGCGACCGTTCGGTGCAGATGCCGACGATGGTGTCCGGCGTGACCCCGCGCGCTTGCAGGTAATGCGCCAGTTGATCGGCGCGAGCGTTGAGTTCGCCGTAAGTCAGATGCTGCGCGCCGAACTGCACGGCGATGGCGTCAGGCTGCGCAAGCGCGTGCTGCTCAAACAACTGATGAAAGCAGGCTTCGCTGGGAAACGGTGCATCGGTGTTGTTCCAGTCCACGAGTATCTGCCGGGCTTCGGTCTCGGTCAGCAGCGGCAGTTGCGAAAGCGGTTGTTCAGGATTTTGCGCGACCGCTTCAAGCAGCATCCTGAAGTGCGTGAGCAGGCGGCTGATGGTGGCAGGCTCGAAGAGATCGGCGTTGTATTCAACCTGGCCGGTGATGAACTGCTCCCGTTCAGCCAGCATCAGCGTCAGATCGAACTGCGCTGCGCCGTTCTGAAGTTCAAACGGCGTCAGCGTCAGCCCCGTCAGCCTGATGTCAGCGGTCGGCGCGTTTTGCAGAATGAACATCGTCTGAAACAGCGGCGTGTGGCTCAGATCGCGTTCAATGCCCAGGTGTTCGACCAGTTGCTCGAAGGGCAGATCCTGATGGGCATAAGCGCCGAGCGCCGTTTCGCGCACCTGTTTGAGCAGTTCGCGGAAAGTCATCCGTCCTGAAAGTTCGCTGCGCAGCACCAGCGTATTGACGAAAAATCCGATCAGGCTTTCAACCTCTGACCGCTGCCGATTTGAAATCGGCGTGCCGGTGCTGATCGCTTCCTGCCCGGTGTAACGATAGAGCAGCGTCTGAAACGCCGCGAGCAAAGTCATAAAGAGCGTCGCGCCTTCGCGGCGGCTCAGTGATTTGAGCTGTGCGCTGAGTTCAGCCGGCAGCGTGAAATTCAGCGTCGCGCCGCGAAACGTCTGCACCGCCGGACGCGGATGATCGGTCGGCAGTTCCAGCGCGTCGTTGCCATCGCCCAGCTTTGCTTTCCAGTAAGCAAGCTGACGTTCCAGTTCCGCTCCCTGCAGCCAGGCGCGCTGCCAGTGCGCATAATCGGCGTATTGCAGGGTCAGTTCCGGCAGCGTGGCTTCAGCGCCCGCGACGCGCGCTTCGTAATGCGCAGCCATTTCACTGATCAGAATGCCCTGCGACCAGCCGTCAGAAATAATGTGATGCTGCACCAGCAGCGCGGCGGCTTCGTCGTCTTTCAGTTGAAAGAGCGAAACCCGCAGCAGCGGGCCGCTCGTCAGATCAAAGGCGCGGCGCACTTCACGCTGCGTCAGCCGATTGAATTCGGCCTCGCGTTCGCCCTCGGGCAAATGTCGCAGGTCAGTCACCGGAATCTGTACGGTCAGTTCCGGCGCGATGACCTGCATCGGCTCGCCGTCTTCAAGGCGAAACGTCGTGCGCAGAATTTCGTGCCGGCGAATGATGTCATTCAGGCTCTGCTCAAATGCCGCAGGGTTGATGCGGCCCCGCAGGCACAGGCCTCCGGCGATATTGAATAAATGATTGCCCGGCGCAAACTGTTCGATGAACCACAGCCGCTGCTGTCCGAATGACAGCGGCGCGCTGCCGTCGCGTGACACTGGCGTGACCGGCGGCGATTGCGGCTGCCCGGCTTTTTTCAACTGCTCTTCAATGCGCCTTGCAAAATCGGCAATCGTGGCCGCTTCAAACAGCGACCGCAGCGGCAGCTCGGCGCCAAACGCATCACGCACCCGCGAAATCACCTGCATCGCCAGCAGCGAATGCCCGCCGAGTTCAAAGAAATTGTCATTGACGCTCACTTCCTTCAGCCCCAGCACCGCCGCCACAATGCCCGCCAGCATCTCTTCAACCGGCGTGCGCGGCGCAATGAATTCAGTCTCAGCTTTACGCGTCGCATCCGGCGCAGGCAGGGCCTTGCGATCCACCTTCCCGTTCGGACTCAGCGGAAACTCCTCCAGCACCACAAACGCTGACGGCACCATGTAGTCCGGCAGCCGCTGCCCCAGATACTCGCGCAACTCGCTCACCTTCGCCGCCCCGTCCGCTGCCG
>CAYWDW010000811.1:0-2830 GCA_964457105.1 uncultured Heliobacteriaceae bacterium | reverse complement strand
TCTGTTATCCTTTGATCCCGGGTCAGAGAATCACGTGTGTCCGGGACAGTCCCGCGAGCGTGAGCGAGCGGTGGATTTGATACGTCACCGCTCACGCTCGCGGGACTGTCCCGGACACGCAATTGCAAATTGACCTCACGGCAATAACCACGATGAATCAAAGCTCCCGATCCCTTGTGCTGCTGATGCTGCTGACGGCGGTTTGTCTGATGCCTGCGCTGCGGGCACAGGAGCCTGCGTCAGCGACCGCTGCTCGCGCTCAGACGCAGCAGCCGGTGGTTTACATCTGTCCGCTGCACCGCGATGTGTCGTCCAAAGTGCCCGGTCAGTGTCCGAAATGCGGCACCACGCTGGTAGCCACAACGCCAGGTCAGGAAGATGAATTCTATGTCTGTCCGATGCATGCCGATGTGATGACGACGCAGCCGGGCAAGTGTCCGAAATGCGGGATGGCGCTCAAGCGCATGGCCGCGCCCGTCACTGATGAATTTCAGGTCAGGATGGAAACCACGCCAAACCCTGTCAGGCCGGGCCATCAGGCGACCCTGCGCTTTTCAGTCTTTAATCCGCAAACAGGCGAGCAGGTGAAAAAGTTCAATATCGTACACGAAATGCCTTTTCACCTCTTCGTTGTCAGCACTGATCTGAATCACTTCGAACATATTCACCCGGAGCAGCAGCCGGATGGCAGCTTTACGATTGAAACGCGACTGCCGCAGGCCGGACTCTATCAGATTTACTGTGACTTCTTTCCGTCAGGCGGTCTGCCACAGGTGATTCATCAGAGCCTGATGACCGCCGGTTTTACCGGTGACGTGATCGCCTCGCGGCCCCATCTCGTCCCCGACAAACAACTGAGCAAAACGCTTGATGGATTAAGATTCGAACTGACATTCGATCCTGAAACGCCGGTGGCGGGCAAGTCAGCCATCTTGAAATATCACCTCACCGACGCACGGACCGGACAGCCGGTCACTGATCTGCAACCTTATCTTGGCGCGTGGGGTCACACGCTGATTCTCAGCGAGGATGCGACCGATTATCTGCATTCGCATCCGACCGGAATGCTTCCTGAAGAGGCCGATCACAGTCGGCTCAGAAGCGGCCCGAATGTGGATTTCGACACTTTCTTTCCGCGTCCGGGCAATTACCGCATCTGGTCGCAATTCGCGCGAAACAACAAAATCACGACCGTCTCATTCAATGTTTTCGTGCCGCGGATGAACTGACCAGCACGGGCGATTTTGCGCCAGCAATCTCTTTTCGTGAAGACTGCGCCAGCACAATCTCGCACAACGGGCCGCTGAAACGCCGCACTTTGATTTGCTGTTCCGCGAGATTGCGATTGTGATCTGAATTGTCCAGATAAGCCGTCACTTCAACTCTGGTTCCGGCAGGCAGCGCGACCGGATTTTTGAAGTAATAAACCGGCTGCCAGTCATACCGATAACCTTCCACCAGGATCAGCACTTCAGCCGTCCCGTCAGGCCGCCACGCCGTCACTTCCACCGATTTGCCGAGCGGAAAGGGCAGCGGCCTGACGGCGACGGCTTCGGTCTGTTCGCGCACCTGCCACGTCGCCCTGACGCGCTGATTTTCAGCGCCTGCGGGAACAGTTGTCAGTGGCGCGGCAATGCTGACTGCTCTGACCGGGCTGACGTGTTCTTCCTTCGCAAAATACAAGCCGATGGCGCTGCGGTCGGTGGCGGCTTCGCCTGATTTGCGGTAGCGCACTTTGAGGGCGATGCTGGCCCTTGCGGGCAGCAGGCGTCCGGCTCCGGCGGGCAGTGACACAGTCGTCTGACCCGGCGCCCACTGGCCGAGTTTTTCACCGGCAGCAGTGCCGCATTTTTGAGCGCCCGCCTTTTCAAGCGTGAATTCGGCGCTGTCAACGGTCGCCGTATTGCCGGGTTTGAAATCAATCGCGCTCAGCCAGCGACTCTGCGCCTGTCTGACCGGCAGCAGAAAGCAGCGCGTGGCGCGGCCTTCGCCGACTTCTATTCTGGTTTCGTTTGCAGGTTGCAGAATCAGATCGGGCTGACCGAGCGGCCACTGACCGGCTTCTGAATTATTCGGCAGATTCTTCGCCTCGCCGCGTGGCGCGCCGCCTTCGACCCACGACACGATCAGTTCAACTTCGCGCTGAGTCAGCCGGTAGCTGCGATGAAAACTGCCGTAGCCGATGACCGCCTGAAATGGCGGCATGCGTTTTTCCAGAATCTCTTCCTTGATGGCTTTGGCCCAGGGACGAGCCTCTTCGTAAGTCGTCAGCGGAATGCCCGTCAGACTGTCCGAATTGTGACAGCCGAAACAACTGCGCTGAAAGATGCGCACCACTTCTTTGTTGAAGGTGACGCTCGTCGTGATCGGTTCGTGCGAACTGACGCCGGAAGCCAGCGCCAGCAGGCAGATGACAACGGCAGAAACAGAGACCAGCAGTTTCACGATGGGACTTTACCAGAGATTTTTTCACCGCGGAGACGCCGCGTGATTGCGGTCAGTTCAGGCGTTCGCGGCGATGAACTCACGAAAAGCAATCAGCACCGGAAGCGAAATGAAAAGTCGGACGATTATTTCCCGCTCGATGCCGGGGCCGCCGGTTTGTGCGGCTTCGCGTCATCGAAATAGAAGCTGATCCAGCCGATCATCATCTCTTCCCAGGTCTGATCGCCCCAGCGGACTTCCTTCGTCGGGTCAGGATTGAATTTGTTGCCTGGTGAATTATCGTAATGCGCCACGCATTCAATCCGCGTCCCTTTGGGCAGCGCGACGGGTTCGCTCAGCACGTAGTAAGTCTGCCAGTTGAAATCATACTTCGGCACTGAGAGCA
>CAYWDW010000810.1:0-2831 GCA_964457105.1 uncultured Heliobacteriaceae bacterium | reverse complement strand
AGACGATCTTCATCAGGTCAGAACCGATGTCGGCAATCTTGGTGAAAATGCCGCCCGCGATGCGCAGCGCCGCCGCGCCGAGCGATTCACCGATGGCAAACCCGATAAAGCACGGCCCCGCGTAATCGCCCGGAATGAAGAGCAGGATGCAAAGCATAATCAGCAGCTCGACGCTGATGAGCAGCATGCCGATGCTCATGCCGGCCTTGAGCGGAATCGCGTAAATCGGATATGGCCGACCTTCGAGCGAAGCGAACGCGGTGCGCGAATTGGCGAAGGTGTTGACGCGAATGCCGAACCACGCGACGCCGTAACTGCCCGCAATGCCCACCAGGCTGAAGGCCAGAATAATAAGGACCCGTCCGAAGCCCATCCCGACCAGAAAGCCGAAATAGAGCACGATGATGATGGCGATGAAGGCTTCGAGGACGAGAATGAACTTGCCCTGTGTGACCAGATAGGTCTTGCAGGTTTCGTAAATCAGTTCCGAGATTTCGAGCATGGACCGGTGGACGGCCATCTTTTTGAGCTGCCTGTAAATCATCAGCCCGAAAATCATGCCGAGAACGGAAATGAGAATTCCGATCAGCAGCAGCGTATGGCCGTTGATGCCGCCGAGAAACGAAACCGTTGAAAGATCGGGCAGCTTCAGATTCGCTTCGCCGCCTGGGTGATGGGTTGAACCTTCTGCCTGCGCCAGGGCCGCAGTCGCAGAGATGGACACAACGGCAAGGCTCGCGGCCAGCGACAGCACGAAGCGGCACACCCGCAGAGCGATGCCTGACTTGAATGGAAGCATAGTCCTGTTTTCCTTTTGTTCAGCGTAAAGAGTTGTGGAACCCCGAATAAAGAAGGCGGATTATAGACGAAGCCCCACATGTTGGGAAGCAGGCAAACAGCAGAAAAACAGCCTTTTTATGCGCTCCCGCTGGTCAAACCAGCAGATGAGAATCACTCGCCGCTCAGCACCACGCGCGGCTGCAGGGTCCGGCTGTCGGCCCGGTATTCCGCGACTGCGATCAACTGCTGCCCAACGATCAGTTGCAGCAGCGTCCCGGCAGGATAACTGACCGCGCAGCGCAGCGCATTGCCGTGCGCAACTTTCGCCGCTTCAGCATCATTAAGCCTGACTTCCGGCATCACCAGCGCCTCAGTCATTGAAATCAGCACATCCTGAGTTCGCCCGGCCTCAGCCAGTTCGCTCAGTTGTACGAGCGTGACCGCGCGGCTGAGATCACACTGCCCCGCGCGCGCGCGCCGCAACTGCGCGAGATGCGCGCCGATGCCGAGCGATTTACCAATGTCTTCGGCCAGCGCGCGAATGTAAGTGCCCGCCGAACAGATCACGCGCAGATTGAATTCAACACAGGCGGGAGCGCCATTCTCTCGTGCGTCAGCAGGCGCGCCTGTCAGTTCAAGCTTCTTTATTTCAACTTCAATCGCGGCGCGTTCTATTTCTTCGCCGCGCCGGGCCATTTCATATAACTTCACGCCGCCGACTTTTTTGGCTGAATACATTGGCGGAGTCTGCCTGATGCGTCCGCGAAAAGGCACCAGCGCAGCTTCGATCAGTTCAGTCGTCAGATGCCGCGCGTCAGTTACAGTTCCCACAACATTGCCCGTCAGGTCGCCCGTGTCAGTCGCGTAACCGAATCTGACCGTCGCCAGATATTCCTTGTCGTCGCCCGTCAGAAACTGCGCGAGCCGCGTCGCGCGATTCAGGCAGATGACCAGCACTCCGGTCGCAAACGGGTCGAGCGTGCCGGTATGTCCGACGCGGCGCGTGCGCATCAGTTTGCGCACCTTTGCCACCACATCGTGCGAAGTCCATCCGGCAGGTTTGTCAACGACGAGGATGCCGTCAGTTGGCGGTGTCGTCTGATCGCTCATTGATCCTTTCTTTGGTATGCACCTTCACGCCTGCGCGCCAGTTTGCGTTGAGGCCGATCTGATACGTCTCGATTTCAGGCGCAAGGCAGCGGGCTATAGTTCTGAACGTGCGATGAAACCGCAGGCGCGGCGCCACCAGATAAAGCAGCGGCGAACGATCAGCGAGCGACACGCCCGGAAACAGACCGCGCCGCGCAAATTCGCCGCGCACTCGCGCCTGCTCAACCCGCAGCCAGTAATCAAGCCCCTGCAGCGGCAGGTTCGCGTCTTCCGCCGCCTTGATTTCAATCACCACCAGGCGACCTTCGTCATTCACCGCCAGCAGGTCAATCACCGAACGCTCATCGGCGCGCCACGCCGGAATCTGCGAATAAACGAATCGCGGATCGAGCGCCGCGTCAAGCACGCGAATGTCACGCCGCAGCAGCGATTCCAGCCACGCCTCAGCGCGCAAACGATGAAACGGATGCTGCCGGTCAGCGGGTTGCGCCTGCCGCTCGGTCGCAATGGCGCGCGCCAGTTGCGCCAGTTCGCTGAAATTTGCTTCGGTCAGTTTTTTTACCGGCGGCAAAACAGGCGTTGTCTGTTGCTGCGGTCCTGCTGCCGCCACGCCAAAGCTGGCGCGCTGAGTGGTTGAAACGTTATTCACGCGGGCAAACTCCAGCCCGTTGATCGCATAACTTTCAGTGTCGCGCAGCGCATCGTAACGAGCTTCGATCAGTGACGGCGCCAGATTCACGATTCGTTCGCGCCAGCGGCTGCGCGGCGCTGCCGCCTGCGGCCAGAGCAGTTCGCGTTCGTGCGCATTGATCAGTTCGCTCTGCGTCACCGGACGCAATGCAGTCAATGACAATGCTTCCTCGTCAAGCTCAAAACACTCAACTGCCGCGCCGGCAACGCTTCCAGGATCCCGCGGTCGAAGACGAAGGCGCAGTGGACCT
>CAYWDW010000809.1:0-2837 GCA_964457105.1 uncultured Heliobacteriaceae bacterium | reverse complement strand
CCCCGTATGTGGCGAGCAGTTTCTTCGTCGCGGGTTTCAGCTTTCGTGGAGCAGGCACGGCTACGGCCCTCCTTGTCTGGCTGATGCTGAGTTCTTTTTCTCGTGTTTAAACTTGTAAGGCACGCGCAGTATACGCCTGCATTAATGACCAGGGCAAGATTGAAAATCAGATTCCGGCAATCAGTTCGGGGCTGTCAGTCGTTGGGGAGTTGACGAGGCGGGAGACGGGCCGGGTTTCGATTTCATCTGCCGGGTACGGGGACAGGAGGCTGACGAGTTCGAGGGCGTTGACCTTTTGCGGGGCGAGCCAGGAAGCTTCGTGTTCAGGCGACAGGATGACGGGCATGCGGTCGTGAATCGGGGCGGCGGTGGCGTTGGCTGCGCGGGTGATGATCGTGCAGGTGCGCAGCGGTTCGGAGAGCGGACTTGCCGGGTCACGCCATTCATCCCACAATCCGGCAAAGGCGAACAGCCCGCCATCGCGGCGGCAGAAGTAATAAGGCTGCTTGCCGCGTTCGGTCGGTTGCCATTCGTACCAGCCATCAGCCGGAATCAGGCACCGCTGCCGTTGCAGCGGCGTGCGGCAGGCGGCCTTGTCAGCGACGGTTTCTGCGCGGGCATTGATCATTCTGGCGGCCAGCTTCTGATCCTTCGCCCAGTATGGCACCAGGCCCCAGCGAAAGGCCGTCAGCGCGCGGCCATCAGGTTGCGCAATGATCGCCGGAATGAATTGCGTCGGCGCCATGTTGTAACGCGGCACAGGGTGAAACCACACCGCGCTGATGTCGAACCGCCCGACCAGTTCATCTTCCTCGTGATGCTGTGTGAATCTTCCGCACATTTCGTTCTCCTGACTTTGCTCACTTCCGAATGACGTGACAGCAGAGACGGACAGGCCTGACCGGATGTGACAGGATAAATGTGTGCGGCGCGCAATGTACATTGATTGCCGATTCAGCGCAGCAGGCCTTCGGCGTAGCCGATCTGATAGACCATAAAGAGGCCGAAGCCGACGCTGAAGAGGCCGGCCAGGGCGCGCAGGGCGTAATTGAAGCGCGTAAATTTTGCTGCCGTCAGGTGCAGCGGCAACCCGACCAGCGAACTCATCAGCATCATTCCGCCGATTGAGCCGAAGCCGAACACCAGCATGTAAAACATCCCGATCAGCGGCGAGCGGATTTCAGCGACGACCAGCGGCACGAGGGCGGCGCTGCCCGCCAGGCCGTGCATCATCCCGACAACCAGCGGGCGCAGTCCGGGCCTGAAGCCGTGATGCGTGTGCGCTTCGTCGTGCGGCGTGTCCTTGTCGTGATAATGCGGATGAACGTGCTGATGGCCGCCGTGCTGATGCGTGTGCAGGTGCAGCCGGTTGCCGCGCTTCAGCTTCCACAAGGCGTGCGCGCCAAGCGCAATCAGCATCAGCCCGACACAGAATTCCAGCGACAACCCGACGCGCTCCCTGATCTCAATGCGCAGAATAATCACGGCTAGCCCGACCAGCAGAATCGGAATCGTATGACCGATGCCCCACAGCCCGCCGACCAGCGTTGAACTCAGCAGGCTTTTGCGTTCGCTGACGATGGCGGTGACGGCGGCCAGGTGATCGGCTTCAACCGCGTGCCTGAGGCCGAGCACCAGGCCGAGCGTCAGCACCGACAAAGCTGACAGGGAACTCGTCGGTTCAGCCGTCGTCAGCAGTTCGCTGAATCTGACTCCGGCCTGTTCAAGCGCCTGCCAGGTGATGAACCCGCCGATTACGGCAATCACCAGCGCGCTGACGGCGGGCAGCATCGCGGCCACGCTGTGCAGGGCGCTTCGTTCGCGGCTGCGCGCTTTGAGAAAATCGCCCGTGTAAACGAAGGCAATGCCGATGCCGGTCAGCACTCCGGCGAGGCCCAGGCTGAAGGCGAGAATCAGCAGCAGCCCGAAAGCCGGGCGATTGATGCCGATGGCTCCGATGGCCAGGGCCAGCGCCGCTTCGCACGGCAGCAGCCCGCCCGAAATGCCCAGCGACAGCAGGTTGCGCCACGTCACCCGCTCAGGCGGCAAATGCGAATGCCCGTCGGGCGAATGTTCGTGATCGTGATTGTGATCGGGCGCGAAGGCTGAACGCAGTCGCTGCACAAACAGGCTCAGGCCCATGACCAGAATGATGAGGCCCGAAATGATGCCGAGCGCCTGCACGAAAGTTTCAGCCTTGAAAAAGCGCGATCCGACCAGCGTCACCAGCAGCAGCGCATACACCGACAGCGTATGCGTGACCGTCACCGTCGCGCCCAGAAAGAAAGCGTGTCTGACCGTGCCCTTTGAGCCGACCAGATAAGCGCCGACGACAGTCTTGCCGTGACCGGGCGTGAAGGCGTGCAGCGCGCCCAGCACAAAGGCCAGCAGCAGCGCGATGACGGCAAAATCGGATGAATTGATGCGCGCCAGCAACCACAGCGTCGTCGCGCTGTTTTTATCGGCGAGCGGTCTGCCCGCGCGGGTGAGCAGCGGTTTCGCGCCCGCAGGCGCAGCGCCCGGCGCGACAGACCAGGCGGCTGAGCGTTCATTGAGCGGCGCGAGCAGCATGTCTTCCGGGTAAGCTTTCAGTTCATCAGTGATGCCGTTGCCAAAGGCCGTGCTGTCAAAGACCGCCGCGCCCGTTGCGGGAATAACCACGATTTCGTGCCAGCCCTGCCGGTCGCGGTGATTGTTGTCGGTGAACTGAAGTTTTCTGACCAGGGCTGCGCCTGAAGTCGGGCGGCCTTCAAAATCGCATTCAATGCGCATCGTGGGCAGGTTCGCCGTGCCCGGCGGCAGTGACAGCGTGCGGTGCGCGACCAGATCGGAAGAGC
>CAYWDW010000808.1:0-2842 GCA_964457105.1 uncultured Heliobacteriaceae bacterium | reverse complement strand
ACGCGGGTTGAAGTCTGCCGCCCGTCGAAGAGCGGCGCTTTGATCGTCACGCCGAAGCGAAAATTGTTGAGCGGGCCGGGATTGTTGAGCGCTGCCAGGTTGAAATTCCGCGGTGTGAAGCGCCCCTGTTCGAGCAGCGAGCCGAAAACGAAAGCCGGATTATTGCCATTGATCCAGGTTTGACTGAGTTGGATCAGCGGAAATCGCCCGGCTTTCGCCTCCTGCGTCTGCGCGTCCGCGATCTCACGGCCTGAAGCCGTCGCGCGCATCAGTGGATTGGTTCGCAGGGCGATCTCAACGGCCAAAGGCAGCGTCAGAACTTCAGGCGCGTTCGCCTGAAGCTCTGCCCGCGCTGATCCGCCAACCGCCTCCTGCCCATAAACGACCAGGCCCCGGCAAGGAACCACAACAGCGGCGATGACGACGAATGCGATAACGATTCCGCACCAGCGCCGCGAAAGTCTCTTTGCGATCTTGTTCATAGTTTGTATTTCCCTTTTTGCGCCGATCATTTGTTGCCCTCGCCGGAAGCGCGATCTTCACGCTCGCTGCGCCGCGCAGATCGCCCTCGTGGGAGCCTGTCGCAGATCAACTTCATCCTCGACGCCCGCCCAGCAAAAAGCTGGCGCCACATCCTCGACGCGCTTCCTCGCGGCTGGACTAAGGCTCCCCAGTGTCGCGAGCACCCGTTTGTGAGTCATACCCGAACCGAGATAAGTCCAGCGGTTCGCCTGAAGCTGCACACGGCGAAACTGATCCTTCTCGTCTTCGTTCAACTCGCGTCCGGTCGCCCTCGTGAAAGCGTCAAGGTCGAAATCGACCTGCTGCTTGATCCCTCCGTCGATAAGCCCGCCGATCTCGAGATACTCTTCTACCGCCGCTTCGATCTCGCTGGCGCCGCGCCCTTCGGCCAGCGCCTCGACCATCAGCGTGTCGAGCTTGGCGTGCTGCGCCTCTTCCATCCAATGATGTTTGAGCAGGCTCGTGAACTGCGGGTCGAGTGACACGTCGTATTTGACGCTGTCCAGGTAATGGCGCTGCGTCATCCACTCAATGTGCAGAATCGTCAGCGCCACGGCCAGCGGATCGTGCGCCAGCACGGCCTGGGCGATGGCTTCAGGCGGGCCGATCACGGCGCAGTCGTGACCGAAGCCCTGCTCAAACTCTTCACGAAAGCGTTTGAAGAGGTGAATGTGTTTGGCCTCTTCGCCGGCGAATTGCAGCAGCGCGCGCACGCGATAGTCGTCGCCCTGAAGCTGCGCGCGCGCGTGATCCAGCACGAACGGCAGGATGAACTCCTCCACCAGACCGAAGATGCCCAGGTAGGCGGCGCCTCTGATCTGATTGAGCGTGCGCTTTTCGTCTGCGCTCAGAAAGCCCAACGGCTCCACGCGCGCCAGCGATTCCGGCATGAACGGCTTCGAGAAATCGAGCCGCTTGTCGCCGCCGATGATGTCTTCGATCTGCCAGTTAGCCTTCTGGGCAGTGGCCAATGTCACTTGATATGAGTAGCTGATCATTCTTCTTCTCCTTTATTTATCGAACTTTTTTCTGGCGAGGGCGCTTGCCCTCGAACCGGCAAGAGTATCCGGAAATCGAGCGAGCGAATCTATGACTGAGGCTTCGGGAGTATTGATCGAGACGCCAAAATCGGTTGGAATCGTGGCCATGACTGAAAGGAGCGAGAACGTATGGATGTGCTTTCCGATGTCTTGCGCGTGGTTCGACTGACAAGCGCGGTGTTTTTCACGGCCAGGTTGTCTTCGCCCTGGTCTATCGAATCGCCGCCTGCCGACCAGCTCGCGCGGTCACTGAGGCTGCGCGCCGAGAGCATCGCGCTGTTCCATGTGCTGGTCGAGGGGCAGTGCTGGTTCTCGATGGAAGGTCACGCCCCTCTCAGGTTGGAAGCGGGTGACGTCATCATCTTCCCGCATGGCGATGCGCACGTGATGAGCAGTCACATAGGCGCGAAGCCACACCCGATTGGCGATCTGCTGCCATCTCAATCCTCCGAGAAGATGCCGCAGTTGGATTACGGCGGAGGCGGAGCAGCCACGCGACTTGTCTGCGGATACCTTCACTGCGACCAGCGATTCAATCCGTTGATTGGGGCGCTGCCGTCCGTGCTGTGTGTGTGTGGTCAGGACAGCGCCCGGCAAAGCGAGCCGTCTGAAGTGGAGGCAGCCCGGCGGCCCGGCGTCATCCTCGCCGATGCGGACGGCTGGCTAGCCAGTACTTTGCGGCACACAATCGAGGAGGCCGACGGGACGCGCCCAGGCAGTTTCGCGATGCTGGCTCGATTGACCGAATTATTGTACGTGGAGGTGCTGCGACGTTATATGCGGCAACTTTCTTCCGGGCAGACAGGCTGGCTGGCTGGCGTGAATGACCCGGAGGTCGGGCGGGCGCTGAGGTTGCTGCACGCCCAGCCTCAGCGTCAATGGACGGTGGAGGAACTGGCGCACGAAGTCGGAGTTTCGCGTTCCGGCCTGGCTCAGCGGTTTACCGAGTTGGTTAGGGAAGCGCCGATGCGATACCTGACCGGCTGGCGCATCCAATTGGCGAAACATCTCATTCTTCAAGCTGGCCTCCCGATTGCTGAGGTGGCTGATCGCGTCGGATACGAATCGGAGGCGGCTTTCAACCGGGCATTCAAACGCCACGTCGGCGAGCCGCCTGTGGCGTGGCGTAAGAAAAGCTCCTGAGCACAAAACGCCGTCGCGCGGCCTCTATTGTGTGCGTCAGTGCAGGCGATTATTTTCGACCGGACGTTGAGACGGCTGATTTCTCAATGCATTTGTGGCGCCGGATCAATTTCACGACCCTGCTGCGACACGCTCAG
>CAYWDW010000807.1:0-2846 GCA_964457105.1 uncultured Heliobacteriaceae bacterium | reverse complement strand
ACTGGAACTTGATTGGGAGAAGGCTGCTCTCATGCTGATTTATGCAACAAAGCCATGCGCTGGCCAGAATCATTGAGAAGATCACCATTGATGATATTTGTGGCTGGTTCGCACATTGTGGCTATACCTTCTCGCTCATTTGAAAACCGCTGTAAGCTGTTCGCTGTCGAGTGTCTCAATCTCCTATGGTTTAATTCAGGGCTTCTCTACAGGATAAAAACTGATTCCAGATTGTGGTCCCGACCGCTAAGGTCATTGTGCAATCAGGCTTTCGGTTGCGCGCGACCAGGGATGCGGCGGCGCTGGCGGTCAGGGCGGTGTTTTCGACTATCTCCTGACGTGGCGCGAGGGCTGGGCGAGGTCAGGGGCAGGGGATTGAAGAGTCCAGGGGCTTTGCGGCATCTCGGCAAGGGCACAGATCGGGGGCGGGATCGGCGGATTACGACGTGGCGGCTTCGCGGAGTTGGCGGATGAAGGCGCGACCCTGGTCTCCGGCTGGGGGGAGTGCAATGTTTCAGGGCCGTTCATTTCCAGGGCAGAGCGAAGGCGCGGAAATTTCTGACAAGTCGGTCGGCGACTTCCGGCATCGTTGCGCGCCTGATGCTTCTGGTTTGTAATAGGCCGGATGAAACTGATCCTGCTGCTTCAGAATCCATCGTGGATGGAACAACTCATCGGTTTGTTGGCGACGCGGGCCGTGCTGGCGCCGCTGGCGGCGCTGGTGCTGGCGTGGGCGCTGCACCTGGCGACGGGCTGGTTCAGGCGGCGCGCGCTGCAACAGTTCGGCCTGGAAAAGGAAAGCCCTGACACTGACCGCGCGCCTTCAGTCCGGCGACTCGTGATTGACTGGAGCGCAAAGGCGTTGCGCACGGTGATCTGGCTGGCGCTGCTGGTGTTCATGCTCAAACTGCTGCACGAAAGCGCGCCGGAGCGTGACAAGCTGCTGGCCGTGTTGCGCGAAGCCAATGAGTTTCTGGTCAGGACGGGCCTGCCGGCCATACTGATTATTGTCGTCACGATCTTTCTGATGCGCTTTGCGGCGGCGCTGATCAAAACGGGCTTTGAACTCTTTGAGCAGCGCATTACGGGACAGAACGCCGCCGCCGTCAGGCGGCGGACGCACACCCTGTCATCAATTTCGCGCGGCGTCGTGCAGGCCGTGATGATGTTCATCGGCGCGCTGATGCTGCTCTCGCAAATCGGCGTCAGCATCACGCCGATTCTGGCAAGCGCGGGCATTGTCGGCATCGCCGTCGGCTTCGGCGCGCAAAGCCTGGTCAAGGACATTTTCGCGGGCTTTCTGATTCTGCTTGAAGAACAATACGACGTGGGCGATGCCATTAAGATTGGCGACACGACCGGCACCGTCGAACGCCTGACGCTGCGCGTGACGCGCATTCGCGGACTTGACGGCGCTTTGACGACGATTCCGAACGGCAGCATCACCACCGTCTCAAATCTGTCGCGGGACTGGTCCCGCGCTGTGCTTGATGTTGAGATTGATTACGGCGCCGACATTGACCGCGCGATGCAGGTGATGCTTACGACCACGGCGCAGTATCGGCAGGAGCGACCGGATGAGATCACCGAAGAGCCGGTGATGCTCGGCGTGGACAAGGCCACCGGGACGGGCGTCACGTTGCGAATGACGGTGAAAACCGCCCCGGCAAAGCAGGCTGACATTGCGCGCGAACTGCGCCGCCGCATCAAACTGGCCTTCGACCACGAAGGCATCAGAGTACCTGCCGGGCTGTTGCCGTTACTGCCTGGCCCCGAAACCATAACTCCACCGAGGCGTCCATGAACAATCAGCAATTCGCCCAATTTGCCGGGCGGCAGTACCTGAACCTTGAAAGCTTTCGCCAGAACGGCGAGGCCGTCCGCACGCCGCTCTGGTTTGCCGAAGAGAACGGAGTCTTGTTCATCTACACGCTCGCTGCGGCGTGGAAGGTGAAACGCATTCGCCGCAATCCGCAGGTGCGCATTGCGCCCTGCGACATTCGCGGCAACGTAAAAGGCGCATGGATGGACGCCGAAGCGCGAATCCTTGACGCTGCCGAAGCTGCACACGGTCAGGAACTGCTGCGACAGAAATACGGGTGGAAGAAAAAGCTCAGTGAGTTCATCAATCGCTTTCGCAAAAATCGCCAGCTCACCGTCATTGCCATCAGGCCGCGCTGACGCTGCATGCGCGTTCCATGCCGGTTTGCTTGAATCGCATCAAACCGGCTGGAAATCCAGAAAACGTTATTCGATATAAATTCCCGCTGATTCCTGCTCATCATTCAGCGCCGCTCAGTCAGCCTTTCAAGCAGTAAATCCCGCATCTGCAAATCCTTCCGCACCGCCTGAACCTGCGGGCATAAACCTTGCCCGTTCAGCAGGGCCACCAGGCATCCATTGGCCCAGCTGCGTTTCACGTTTGCTGAAAGCACGGGCGGTCACGATGAGTTCGCGGGGGCGCACACCGCGCCCTGACAATCAACGGGAGGAAGCATATGAAAAAGGCACTGTCACAATGTTGTCGTCTGACGCTGCTGCTTGGCCTGCTTGGGCTGACGGCAACCGCATTCGGCCAGGACCTGGCCACCAAAGGTTCAATCGGCGGGCGCGTGGTTGATTCAACCGGCGCCGCCATTTCCAATGCCAGAGTCACCATCACCGGCGCGACCGGCGAACGGGTGGTGACGGCGAATGAAACCGGCGATTTTGAAGCCACCAACCTGATTCCCGGCAGCTACAACGTCAAAGCCGAACAGGCCGGGTTCAAGAAAACAACCGTGCCGAATGTCGAAGTCTTTGTCGGCAAAGTCTCGGCGCTGCGGCTGACGCTTGAGGCGGGCAAC
>CAYWDW010000806.1:0-2847 GCA_964457105.1 uncultured Heliobacteriaceae bacterium | reverse complement strand
GACAAACGCGGCTGGATAGCGACGTTTGCGCCAGGCTTCAGCGATGTTGGCAGGCACGGAGCGAGACGACCGCCGAATCTGATCGGTAAGTGAATACCATTCTTCAGGCGGAAAAGCTTTGGTCAGATTGAAAATTTCCATAGCGGTATCCATTGCTTTTTGCCAAACGATCAAATCTTTAAATGACTGGATCATCTCTTTTCTCCCATCTCCCCTCTCCCATCTCCCCTCTTCCTTCTTCCCTCTCCCCTCTTCTTCAAGAAGCCTCCGGCTGAAGCATGAGAATGCCAAGCAGATCAGGCGGCAACTGCGGTTGCACGGCCAATTCACGCACGCGCAGGCTGACTGATTGGCGAATGCGTTTGTGCGCTTGTTCCAGTTCCGCCGCGCGTGCCCTGATGCGGGGCTGCAAAGCGGGTTCGATGGTTGGCCAGGCGCTAAGCGCCGTTTCGATCAAACGGCGCTTTTCATCCATTGGCACATTGGCATCGGGCTTTGCTTCCGCCAGCAAGCGCAAGGCTTCGGCATCATCAAGCCAGTTGGGGCCATCACTCGTCAGGCCGGCAAACGCGCTGACCAGCACTTCTTCGGACAGAAGAGGAGTGCATTGCGGTTGTTCGACCAGATACCGCACCCGCAACAACAACACGGTCGTCAGGGTGGCAACTGCGCGGGTGCGAATCACCCCACAACGCGAAGCTGTTGCCTCGCCGTGCTGAGTCAGCGCCGCTTCCATCAAATAGCGCGCCAGCGCGGCGACGAAGCGATGATTGCGCCCCAGATATTCCGCGCCTTCGGGCGCAGGCGAACTGAAGCTCACCAGCCAGCGACCATCCTTCCGTTCGGGCAAGGCAAAACGCACGGCCTCAGGCAGTGTGATTGCGACATTCGTATGAACGACATAAACCGCTCCCTTCTCCCCGCTCTCTTCTCCCTTCTGCCTTTTGCCCGCTTCAAGGTGCAGGCCCAGGCGTTGCGCTGCGGCCAGCACAAACTCGCGCACCGCATCGGGATCACCCAGCACGGCATCGGTAGATTCGAGTTCGGCGCGCACTTCCTGCGGTTTGAGGGCGCGTTGCGCAAAGCGTGTGCGATTCACGCGCTCGCGCTCTGCGGCGCGTTCCATGCTGCGATGCAATTCGTCAACCTCCGCCAGGCCGAAATCAAACGCAAGCTGGCGATTGTCGTCGCGGCGTCCGCGCAGGAACAGCGCATTCAGCACAGCCTGCGTCACGGTTTCACTCTCTTCCGGGACGGGCACATGCGTGCCGAGCGCCCGGTGAATCTCGCGTGCCTTGTTGAGCAACACCTCCAGCACAATGCCATCCACGGCGCTGTCCGGGCTGAAGTAGCGAATGGTTTTGACCGTCGGCGACGGCTGACCATAGCGATCCACGCGCCCTTCGCGCTGTTCCAGACGATTCGGATTCCACGGCAGGTCATAATGCAGCGCAGCGTTGAATTTGTCCTGCAGGTTGATGCCTTCGCTCAGACAATCGGTGGCGACCAGCACGCGCGGAGCCGCCGCATCTATCTCGCCAATCCGGGCGCGGCGTTCGTCATCGCCCAGGCGCCCCGTGATGGCGACGACCTGCAACTTCGGAGAGACGCGCGTCAGCGCCTTGCGCAAACCTTCGGCCACATATTCAGCGGTGGCGATGTACCGGCACCAGACGATGGGGTGAAACCCTTCGCGCAATAATCCGGCCATCAGTTCTGCGCAGGCGGCAAGTTTGGTGTCCTTCTCATTGCCGTGCAGTTTCGCGGCCAGTTGGCCCAACTCGCGCAAGCGGCGGCGGTCGCTAGTGTCCAGCGTCGCTTCGGCGGATTCGACCGGCGGCGTCGGTTGCTCGTCGTCGGTTTGCTCGTTGGTCGCCTCAAAGACGAAGCGCCGAAAATCCACTTCGTCGTCGGCTTCCGAGACATTGTCATGACGTGTGGCGAGCGCCGCCAGCGCCGCAGCCGGGCTGGACATCACACACCGCAGCAAGGCCAGCGCGCCCCAGTACCGCACTCGTTGCTGGCGTTGACCGAGCGTTTGTCCTGTCCGCACCATCTCTGAGCAGAAGTCGTAAGTCTTGTGAAAGAGTTCCAGGTATGCAGGCGACAGCCGATAAGTTTTGTCATCCGGGTCGCGTTTGGGAAAGCAATGTTCGCCTTCCCAGTCGTTTTCGATGTCGCGGCGCGTGCGCTGAACGAAATGGTGCACCAGTTCGGCCCGTTGCGATTCAGCCAGGCTGGCAATATCCCAGCCGCCAAATTGCGGCTGCACCAGCGCGAGTAAGGATTGAAAGGCCGCTTCGATCCCGCTGTGCGGCGTCGCGGTGAGCAGGATGAGGTGACGGTCTTCGTTGGCCGCGATTTCGCGCAATAATTCGTGCCGTTGTTGCTGCGCTGAATTGGTTTGCGTGGCGTTCGCCGCGCCGTGTGCTTCATCCACGATCACCAGTTCCGGGCAATGGAGCAGAAACTGATGGCGATTGCGGTCAGTTTTCAGAAAGTCAATGCTGGCGACCTGAATCGGGTAATGCTGATAAATGCTTTCGGTTGACGGTTTGTGTTTTTCAAGCTGACTGATGGTGCCAGAACGAATGACAACGGCGTCAAGATTGAACTTTTCCGCCAGTTCTTTTTGCCACTGCTCGCACAGATACGGCGGACACAGCACGGCCAGCCGACGAATTTCGCCACGGTCGAGCAATTCGCGCGCGACGAGCAACGCCTCAATGGTTTTGCCCACGCCGACATCATCCGCGATGAACAGCCGCACGGGATCAAGACGCAACGCCATCAGCAGGGGCACGAATTGGTAGACGCGCGGGCGAATGGAGATACGTCCGAGCGAAC
>CAYWDW010000805.1:0-2847 GCA_964457105.1 uncultured Heliobacteriaceae bacterium | reverse complement strand
TGAAAACAGGGAACTGCTCGCGCAGCTTCTCACGCAATTGTCACTGGCCCGGTTTGAGAAACTGACGAACTGGCCCGCCGCGCAGCCTGGCGCGTCTGAAGCTGAATCCAAGACTGAGCCGGAATCGCAGCCCGAAGAACTGACCGACGGCACGCTGGAAAGTCTGCTGCTGCTGGCGACCGATGAAGCGGCAGCCCGCCGCGCTGTGCCGGAAAAATCAGCGCGCCGCAACTGGCACGCGCTGCTTGACGCGCTGGCCGGGCGCGCCGCTGCCGATCAGGCCGCGGACTGGCTGCCGGCAAATGCGGCAGACGGGAGCGCCGGTTATTTTGCGGCAGAGGATTTCGTGATTCAGGACACGCCGGGCGGGGTACTCAGTGATCGCAGCGGCGCGCGGCTGCTGGCTGTGCCCGAATCGCTGACGCTGGGGTTGCTTGAAGGTCTGACGGAAGAATGCGGGCGGCAGGGGCCGGAAGTCATCCGGCAGGGCGGCGTCGCGCAGGGGCGTCATCAAATGGCGCAGCTTGAGCAGCATTTCGGCGAACTGTTCGGCGCACCGCTCGGCGAACTGCCCGCCGCGCAGGTGCAGGCGGCGTTGATGGAGGCCTGGGCCGCGCTGGGCTGGGGGCAGTTGCGCTTTGATCTGAGCCACCTCGCGCACGGGCTGTTGTGCGTGACGGTGCAGGACAGCGTGTTGTCAGCGGCTGATGAATCGGCGACCGGTGAAATCAGCGATTGCCTGACCGCTGGCCTGCTGACCGGAATGTTTTCGCACGCGACACGCGCAGAGCTTGAGGCTGTTCAATTGTCTGTTGAATCAGGCGCGGCGGGCAGCTCTTTCATCATTGCTCAGCAGGAACGCCTCGCCGCTGTGCCCGACTGGTTGCGCGCCGGTCAGTCGCCGGAAGAGATCATCAGACGGCTGATTGAGAGTAAGGAATGGAATGAACAGTAAACGTCAAATTGCTGTCATCGCGCCGGAGGCCGCCCTGCCACTGCTGGCGAGCGCGGTCAGGGCTGCGGCTGCCGCGAGGCCGGAGCCGGTTGAATTCACCTGCTGCGCGGTCGGCGACGCGGCGGCTCCGCTGCTGCTGACTGCTGCCGATGCGGTCATCGCGGGCGCGGCCATTGAGCAGGACACCGATGAACTGAAGCTGACCGAAATCCTGCAGCGCATCAGCCGGTGCCGAGGTGATGACAGACAGCCATCCGTCATGGCCCTGGTCGTGTGGGGCGCTGCCGCCGCTGACCTGGCGCAATCGCTCGATCATCCGGCGATTCTCTGCACGGCGACTGTGGACCGCGAGCCGCCGCAGCATCTGATCGAGCGGCGACTTGCGGAAGCCCTGCCGCTGCTCAGTCCGCTGGAAACGGTCGGGCGTTATCAGTTGCTGGCCCGGCAGATGCTCAGCGCGTGGTCATTGACTTCGGCTGCGCTGCCGGAGCTTTCGACCGGCAGTCGGTTACAAAACTTCATTGACGGTTTCCGCCCGGCGGTCAGGCGGCGATTGCAGCAGGAAGCAGAAGCTCTGCGGCAGACGCTGTCAATTACCCGCGCCGAATATTCAGCCGCCGTCATCAGGCAGCTTGAGCTTGAAACCGCGCGGGACAAAATGCAGGGCGAATTCGCCGCGCTCACACACGCGCACGAACGTTTGCAGGAAGAGCTGAAGGCGCAGGCCGCCGCGCCTGTCACCGCGCCGGAAAGTCGCCAGGCCTGCGACCAGGCGCCGCGCGAAATTGAAGGCCTTCTGGCTGAACACACGCGCCGCATCGCTGACACGCTGAGCGCGTTGTCGGAGAGCGAAGCCCGCATCAGGCTGCTGACCGGGCAGGTCAGTGAACTGATGGCTGAACGCGATGCGTTGAGGGCGCAGCGCCCGACTACAGCCGCAACAGCAGGCAGCAACACCGATCTGAGGCCGATCCCTGACGCTGCCGGGACCGCGCCGGTGCAGCCCGTTGCCCGCGCCGGGGCCGAAGCCGAACCCGCGTCGTCCCTGAGCCGATCATTTGCAGACCGGGGCCGTGTGGATGTAGCCGAAGTCATCGAAGAGGTCTGCCGCATGGTGCAGCCGCTGCACAGCGAAAACCACCTGTCGGTCAGCGTCGAAGTCGAACCCGCCGCCAGATTTCTGCACAGCAACCGGCTGCTGCTGGGGCAGATTCTCTTCAATCTGCTGTCGAACGCGGTCTGCTATACGCTCAGGGGCATGGTCACTGTCACGGCGCGCAGCAAAGCCGGGGCCGTGACCATTTCAGTCAGCGACACCGGCGCGGGTCTGAGCCGTGAACAGCTTGAGCAGATTTTCAATCAGGAATCAGCGGCGTGGAAGAATGCGACTTCTGAATGCGGGCTGCCTGCGACGCAGCGCCTGATCGCCGAACTCAACGGACAGCTTGAAGTCAAAAGCGTCGTCAATGCCGGGTCAACTTTTTCAGTGACCTTTGCGCAGCCTGCGCCACCGGCTTAGATCAGTTTGCCATTGCCTGAATGGTCAGCCGCTCAGAAGGTGTTGTGGAAGGTGATGTGGAATCTGCCGCCCGCCTGCGCGGGCTTGATGGGTGTTGTTTGACGCCATGCCTGGGGTTGCGCGCTACCGCGCTCCACCCCAGGCTTTATTCTGATGCCTGCGCCGCAGGCTGAAATCCACGATCTGCATTTCGTAAAAAATGTGGGTCATGACAAGCTTTATGCCGCCACCCGCTTCGCGGATTGAAGCCACTGAACTTCAAAACACCCGCTCAGTCCTGGCCGTAAAAAGCCGCTGCCGCGCTGACGCCGGAAGCGTGCGCTTTGAAGCCTTCGGCTGACAGCGCCTTTTCAAACGCTGCGAGCAGCAGCAG
>CAYWDW010000804.1:2191-2854 GCA_964457105.1 uncultured Heliobacteriaceae bacterium | reverse complement strand
TTCTGGCGATCATTCCGGCCACTCCGCTGGCGACCATTGGCGATCAGAGCATTGTTGTTCAGGGCCGTAACTTCGATCAGGAGACAACCGTCAAGGTGACTTTTCCGAGCGGCGGTTCGGGCGTGCTGGGGCGCGCGCAGATTCAGCCGCGCACGGACAGTTCTTTTGTCATTCTGGTGGATTTCAATAATTATGACGGGAAATATACGCTGGAAGCCATCAATCCCTGGGGCCGTCATTCTGCGCCGTTTACTTTCAAGGCCCTGCCGCATATCCAGTCTCCGATCATTGAAGCCATCGTGCCGGCCAGCC
Organism: uncultured Heliobacteriaceae bacterium; assembly: GCA_964457105.1. Lineage (GTDB taxonomy): Bacteria > Acidobacteriota > Blastocatellia > RBC074 > RBC074 > DASRDU01. The sequence goes on along the minus strand of CAYWDW010000804.1, from coordinate 2,542 downwards.
CTGAGGCCGTCAAAGGAGAACAGCGCGTGGTCGTGTACGGTCATAACTTCCAGAAGTATGTCGTCATCCAGGTTACTTTCCCGAACGGAGAATCAGCAATTCTCCAGGGGGGGCAAATCCCTGAACGAATGCCTGTGGCGCTGACTATGCTGATTCATTTCGGGCGCTCCGGGGCTTATGAAATTCGGGCGCGCAACGCTGATGGGGAGTGGTCTGCTCCGTTTTCCTTTACCGTGCGTTGAGCGGGGGGGTACGAAGTCAAAGTTGAAATGGTCTTCGCCCTGAAAAGGGCGCTGGCATTGAGTTAAGCCTGGGAGCGGGGGGGGCCAACCCCCCCCCGGCAGTGCCACC
>CAYWDW010000804.1:0-2181 GCA_964457105.1 uncultured Heliobacteriaceae bacterium | reverse complement strand
GTTTCCGCCCTTAACGGGGGGCTGCATTTTTTTTACGCGGGGGCGCGGGGCCAGCGGCCCCGCGCGGGTTGGGAACCCCAGTGCGGGGCCTGGCGCCCCGCGCTCCCAGGCTTGCCCCTTTTCCTTAATTCAATGCCAGTGCCCTGACAGGGCGCTCTGCGAGACGGCATCACTATCAAGTTACAACTCTGACTTCGTACACCCGTTGAGCGGTCGCGGTGATTTCTGCGGCAGTTGAGGCACAGCTTCACTGCGGGGCAGTCTGTGTTCATTCGTGGCTGGTTGTCGTCCGGCATTGAATCAATGCTCAGTAATGATTCAGCGAGAAGAGATCTTTCAGCCACGAATTACAGCGGTTTTCAGATGCGTGCGACCTCCGCCCGGAACAGTACCGGGAGCGGTAGCGACCGGGTAACTGTGCAGGCGCGGCCCTCGGAATCACCAGATTGCTACCGCTCCCGGTACCGTTCCGGGCGCAATCACGTCTGCACTGCATGGGCCTGTGACGGCGCTGAAACCGTCGAACAAGCCGCCAGGAGTCCGGCAAGCAGAAGCAGTGAAGCCAGCCGCAACAGTCCGGGAATAGTGTTTGTCATAGTCTTCATCATTTACCGCCCTGCTGCTCCGGCCTGCTCCGGCCTGTCCGTTTGATTTGCTCAAGCAGCGCGGCCATTGCTTTCACTTTGTCCGGGTGCGCGGCGGCCACGTTGCGCGTTTCGCCCGGATCGGCGGCGAGGTTGTATAACTGAGGCGCGGGGTCGTTGCCCAGTTCCGTGTTGGTAGACCGATTCATCTGCGGCCCGCGCCCCGGCGCAATGTACTTCCACGCGCCCTGTCGCAGCGCAAGCGCGCCCGCCTGCTCGACCAGATGCGCGCGGCCTGTTTTCGTCTGGCCGAGCAGCGCGTTCATCACGTTGAAGCTGTCAGGCGCGTCAGTCGGCGCGAGTTTCTGTCCGGTGAAGGCGGCGAGCGACGCCGGAAAATCAATCTGCGAGACGAGCGCAGCAGAAACGCCGCGTTTGATTTTGCCCGGCCAGCGCGCGATGAACGGCACGCGCGTGCCGCCCTCGAAGTTGCTGTATTTGCCGCCGCGAAACGGCCCGGCGGGTTTGTGCCTGCCCAGCTTTGCTACGGCATCGTCTTTGTAACCGTCGTCCACCACCGGCCCGTTGTCGCTGGTGAAAATGACCAGCGTATGGCCAGTCAGCTTCAGCCGATCCAGCGCCGCCAGAATTTCGCCGACGCACCAGTCCAACTGCGCGATGGCGTCGCCGCGCGGCCCCATCATTGTTTTGCCAGCAAAGCGCGGATGCGGCACGCGCGGCACGTGCGGATCGTGCGGCGCAAAGTATAGAAAGAATGGCCGCGCCTTGTTTTGCTCGATGAAGGCGACGGCCTTGTGCGTGAAGACATCGGCCATGTCTTCGTCCTTCCACAGCGCCGATTTGCCGCCGGTCATCCAGCCAATGCGGCTGATGCCGTTGACGATGGTCATATCGTGGCCGTGACTCGGATGCGTTTTGAGCAGGTCAGGATTTTCCTTGCCGGTGGGCCAGGCGCCGATCTTCCGGCTGTAATCAACCCTGATCGGATCAGCCGGATCGAGGCCGACGACGCGCCGGTTTTCAATGTACACAGTCGGCACGCGGTCGCCGGTCGCCGCCATCATGAACGAATAACCGAAGCCGATGTCATTGGGGCCTGGCTTGATTTCGCCGTTCCAGTCCGGCCCGCCCTGCGGCCCCAGACCAAGATGCCATTTGCCGACGACGCCCGTGCTATAACCCGCCCGTTGCAGAATGGACGGCAAGGTCGTGCGCCCCGGTTCAATAATCATCGCGGCGTTGCCGGGCAGGATGCCGGTCCCTTCTTTTCGCCAGGCATATTCGCCGGTCAGCATTGCATATCGCGAAGGCGTGCAGGTCGCCGCCGCCGCGTGAGCATCGGTGAAACGCAAGCCTTCGCGGGCCAGCCGGTCAATGTTCGGCGTTTTGACGCCCGTCGCGCCGTAACAGGAAACGTCGCCGTAGCCGAGGTCGTCCGCGTAAATGACGATGACGCTGGGGCGCGATTGCGCAAAGGCCGCAGCCGACATCAGGATCAGCCAGGCAGTGAGCAGCAGTTTTTTCATGACTTGAAAACTCACCCGGTCGCCAGCCGGACCGAACTGGCCGTGACGCC
>CAYWDW010000803.1:390-2855 GCA_964457105.1 uncultured Heliobacteriaceae bacterium | reverse complement strand
ACGGCAAATCGCCCAGCCAGAGGTCTTTCAAAACCAGCAACAACAGACCGATTTCAGATTTATCTGGATTGTTCAGGGCGAGCTTGAGTTTGACTGAGCCGCCAAAATGCGGAGCTTCTTCGAGCAACGCGGTTTCCATCGTGCCTTGCGTGAAGCGATCAATCTTGATGCGTGTTTGCACGAGGCTGCGTCCGCCTTCAATGAATTCTTCGTTGACGATGACGCGGCTGGCACGCGCCTGGTCGCCGCCTTTGATTTCCGCCGGGCCGAACATTCGGTCAATGAAAGCCTGCACGCCCTGGCGCGCTTTTGTGTCTGTGCCGGCCAGCGTGTTGGCAATACGTTGGGCGCGTTGGCGAATGGCTCCGGCGACGCTCGTGCCGGGCAAAACCGCCTGCGATTTTTTGCCACGTGCGTTGTAGGTGTGCAGATGAACCGTATCCGGCCCGCGATCCTGTTCATCGAAGCCAGCGCGCACCAGCAGCGAACCATCCAGCGCAAATTCAGCTTCGATCTCGAAAGTCTCGCGCCGATCTTCCGTTATCTTCAGGTCGTCCGGCGACACGCCCAGCAATGCGGCGATGTCGCTGCCGGATTTTGCTTCAGGTTTCGTTTGGACCCAGTCAGGATGATCTGCCGCCAGCCACGCCAGCAGTTCATCCGGCTGCTGCAGGCGGTAACGTGTGACCGTCCATTGTGTGACTTCACAACAACCAAAGCCGCGCCGTTTGCGCGCGCCCAGGCGGATTTCGCTTTTGCTCAGACCGGACAAAGCCAACGCCAGCGCACGCAGCCGCTGCTTGTTCAGTTCGGCCTTGTCGTCCAGCAACAACTCAAAGCGAAGGTCAAAAGTTGTACCTGCAGCCAGCAATTCAAAGTCATATTTCTTGCCGTCGGCTGCCGTGCGCGTTTCAGCAACCAGCGCCACACCATCGCGCAATTCAATCAACGGTTGGCCTGGGGCGAGGACTAAGGCGTCGTCCACAATCAACGGGCTTTGCTCGCCGTTCTCATCGCCGCGCGCACCGCCGAATAAGTCGTTCGACATTTCTCCACCACGTTGCTCATAACCCTGTTCCCACTCGCGCAGGTAATTGCGCAAGGCGCCCGCCAGCGAAGCGCCGGTGAGCAAAGCGCGTCCATCGGTTTCGTCCAGCAACAGCGGCAGATCGGTGGCGTCGTCGGCATCGCCGTTGCCGAAATGCGCGGGCGTGATGAGTTCCAGCGTGCCAGTGATGACGATGCGTTCCGTCAGCGAGCGATGTTTGCTGCGGGGTGGTTTCTCGCCGTTTGTCCGGACAGGTCTTTCAGCCATTCGCGTTGCTCCCTTCTTCTTGTAACCGTTTGATGGTGCGGTGCAACACCTGATCCATCAGCCGCAAGACATATTCCTGCGCCAGTTCGTCGGTCACGGGCGCGCTGATCTCGTCGCCCAGGTTTATGGGCGACACCTGCAACCAGTTCTCCTGCTGCGAATTGGTAAGCAAAGCCTGAAGCCAATCCAACAACGGACGAGGTTCGCCCTGCTTCACGACGCGGGCCGACTCGAACTGCCGCTGCGCGGTATCCTTCAGATTAGCGAGATAATCGCGCAGCCGCGTGAAATCGGCCTGACCAGCCGGGACGGCCCGGCTGGCGCGCAAGATCACCCGCAACCGCGCGAGTTGGTTTTTATGCGGAGCGGGTTTGACCTCGGTGTAATTCACTTCATTACGCAATTCGTGATCGAGCTGTCGCCGCAACAGGCGTTGTGCGATCTGCCACGCGGTCTCTTTCTCGACTTCTGAAAGCGTAATTTGAGCAGCTTCGGAAAAAGGCTTCGGGTTGCGAATGGAACCGAAATCGGCGGATTCGTTCGGCAGCCAATTGACCAGGACGCGGCCAAAGCCTTCGTTGCGCCGTTCGCCGATGCCTTCCCATTCCAATGCGCGTAGTTGTTGTGTGCTGATTGGCGCAGTCGTGCGATAAACCAAAACGCTGCCTGCGGCAATGGCCTGGCTTTGCGGCAGCGGCAAGCCCCACTTGCGATTGAAGCCGCCTGTGACTTTCGCTTCCGCCCACGTAAAAGCAGGCATGGGCTGCAAGGCATCGGCCCTGAGGTCGAGGGCTTTTTCCAACGCGGCGCGCGGGTCGAGCGTGGCCTGTCCGTGATCGTCGCGCAGCAGAATTTCGCTCGTACAAAGCAGCCGCAGGTAATCGCCCGTTTGCAGAGCTGGCGGCGCATCGTTCGGGCTTGATTCACGCCAGCGGTCAAACGTATTCAGCACCTTCACCTCGACTTCGCCGTAACCAGCGCGCCGCGCGCGACCGAGCCAGAGCGTTTGCTCGTGCAAAAGTTTCTTCACCGTTTCGGCCAACGCTTCCGTCGTCAAAACTGCGCCTTGCAAAAACAGCCCCGCCGCCAGCGCGTCATAACGATAGATTGTGCCTTCTTCGCCCGTCGCGCGGCCTTTCTCGGCGTCACG
>CAYWDW010000803.1:0-380 GCA_964457105.1 uncultured Heliobacteriaceae bacterium | reverse complement strand
CATCCGCCACGGCGCGAACAGATCGGCGCGTCCGCCTTCCCACCATACGAAAGGCTGTCCAATAGCTTGTTCCTGAAAGTAAGCTGCGGCGATGAAGCGATCATCTTCAAACAGCGGCGAATCGCGGCTCAGGTCATTTACCTGCCAGTTCGCCTGGCTCTCCTCGTTGTAATCCTCTTTGTTATAGCGCCACGCCAGCGGCACGGGCAGTGCGCGTTTGTCGCTTTGGCTGAGCGGGTAAGCATTGAGGAAACGTGTCTCGTCACTCAAAAAGAGCGCCCGCGCCGTGGCGTCGTTCACGGCGTCAAAGCTTTTTGTCTGTTGTCGTGCCAAATACAATCCTGCCAGCACCCCACGCAGCAAAGCGCCGGGACTGTATG
>CAYWDW010000802.1:0-2871 GCA_964457105.1 uncultured Heliobacteriaceae bacterium | reverse complement strand
CGGCGCAACAATGGGACCAGCCGCCCGATGTTGTTTTAGTGCAGGGCGGAGTTGGCGGACTGGTCTGCGCCGTGCTGAGCTGGTTCTGTTTTCAGAATGGTGACAGGCGGCCTTATTTCATCGCCTGTGAACCGGCGGGTTCGGCGTGCCTGCTCGCGGCGGCGCAGGCTGGTCATCCGGTCACGCTGCCCGACCCGCCCGCGACGATGATGGAATGCCTGCGCTGCGGCGAGGCTTCAGCGATTGCGCTGCCGGTGATTACCGCCGCCGCTGATGCTTTTGTCGCAATTGATGATGACTGGTGCGCGGTGGCAATGCGCACGCTCGCGCATCCGGCGGGCAGCGATCCGGCGATTGCTGCCGGAGCTTCGGGCGCGTGCGGGCTGGCGGCGCTGCTGGCAGTCATGGGCGATGAAGCGCTCGCCCCGGTGCGCCAGGCGGCTCGCCTCAATTCACCAGCCCGCGTGCTGGTCATCGTGACTGAAGGCGTGACTGATCCTGAGCTGTTTGAGCGCATCACCGGACAGGCAGGCTGACTTTCTCTCCGGCTCCTGGTATGCGAGTCCTCGCCGCACTCCATAGTTTATGCGCACTCCCAATTTATCTGGCGTGGTGCTAAGCTCACGCACGCCGAAGCAGACCCATGCATTTTCGGTCGTCAACATTACATTCAGGTCAGCAACACAGGAGAAAATTATGCGAAGCTTCCTGCTCAGGTCGTTCGTTGCTTTCTGTCTGGCGCTGGTGTGCCTGGCGCCCGGACTGGCGCAGACGCCAGCCAGTCGCCTCACCGTCAATGACATTTTCAACCTCGAACTCGCCACCGACCCGCAGATTTCGCCCGATGGCCGGCGCGTCATTTACGTCCGGCAGTTTGCCGATATTATGGCGGACAAACGCTGCTCGAATCTGTGGATCGTCAATACTGACGGGACGGATCATCGCCCGCTCACAACCGGCAATTTCAATGACAGCAACCCGCGCTGGTCGCCCGACGGCACGCAACTCATTTACCTGTCAAACCGCGACGGCGCGCCGCAGATTTATCGCCGCTGGATGGACAGCGGGCAGACCGCGAAAATCACCAGTCTGACGCAGGCGCCCGCAGGCCTTGCGTGGTCGCCCGACGGCAAAATGATTTCGTTCACGATGCTCGTGCCTGAAGCGGCGGCTTCAATCATCAAAATGCCCGCGCCGCCCGAAGGCGCAAAGTGGGCGGACCCGGCAAAGGTGATTGACAAACTGGTCTATCGCTTCAACGGCGCTGGCTATCTGAAGCCCGGCTATACGCACCTCTTCGTCGTCCCGGCTGAAGGCGGCACCCCGCGCCAGGTTTCGAGCGGCAAATATCAGCACGGCGGCCCGGCCTTTGGCGCGAGCGCGGCGGTCTGGTCGCCCGATGGCAAATCGCTGCTGATGTCGGTCAATCGTCACGACAACTTTGAAATCGAAGCCCGCGACACCGATGTTTTTGAATATGCGCTGGCTGATGGTTCAGTGAAAAAGCTGACGAGTCGCAAAGGCCCTGATGGCTCGCCCGCAATTTCGCCCGACGGCAGGCTGATTGCTTATGTCGGCTATGAAGACCGGTATCAGGGCTATCAGGTGACGCAGCTTCAGGTGATGAATCGGGACGGCAGCAATTCGCGCGTCATTTCAGCGAAGTGGGATCGTGACGTCAACAGCCCGCGCTGGGCGATGGACGGCAGCGGCATCTACTTTCTGTCGGACAGCGAAGGCAACACCGGCCTTTATTTCATCACGCTCGATGGCAATGTCAGAAAGCTGACCGGCAACCTCGGCAGCACGGCGAGCGCTTACGGTGGCGGCGGTTCGTTCACGATTGCCAGGAACGGAGCCGTGGCCACGGTGGTGGCCCGTCCTGACAATCCGGGTGACATTGCGACCGGACTGCTCAGTGATGGCAAGCTCAAAACCATTACCGCCGTCAACGAGGATCTGCTCTCCGGCAGAAAGCTCGGTCAGGTCGAAGAGATCTGGTACAACTCGTCAAAGGACAATCGCAGAATTCAGGGCTGGATCATCAAACCGCCTGATTTCAACCCGTCCCGCAAGTATCCGCTGGTGCTCGAAATTCACGGCGGGCCGTTTGCCAATTACGGCGACCGCTTCGACCTTGAGAAGCAGTTGATGGCCGCGAGCGGTTACGTGGTGCTTTACACCAACCCGCGCGGTTCGACTTCCTATGGCGGCGAATTCGGCAACCTGATTCATCACGCCTATCCGGGCGATGATTTCTATGATCTGGATTCAGGCGTGGATGCGGTGCTGGCGAAAGGTTACACCGATCCCGATCAGGTGTATGTGACGGGCGGCAGCGGCGGCGGCGTGCTGACCTGCTGGATGATCGGACGCAGCCCGCGCTTTCGCGCCGCGGTGACGGTCTATCCGGTGATCAACTGGTACAGCTTCGTGCTGACTTCTGACATCGGCAACTGGACGGTCAATCACTGGTTCCCCGGCTTCCCCTGGGACAACGTCGAGCATTACGAAAAACGCTCGCTGCTCTCGGTCGTCAAAAACGTCAAAGCGCCGACCATGGTGTTGACCGGCGAAGCCGATTACCGCACGCCGATGTCAGATTCCGAGCAGTATTATCAGGCCCTCAAGCTGCTCGGCGTCGAAAGCGTGCTGGTCAGAGTGCCGGATGAACCGCACGGCATCCAGGTCAGACCGAGCCACCATATGTCAAAAATCCTGCACATCATCGGCTGGTTCGATTCTCACCGGAAGAAGTCCGAAGTCGCCGGGCGGGATTAGCTCGCCTGGCCAATTATCGGTAGTCGGTAGTCGGTAGTCGGAATTCGGAATTCGGAATTCGGAAGCTGAAAGCGAGATGGCAGATGACAG
>CAYWDW010000801.1:0-2871 GCA_964457105.1 uncultured Heliobacteriaceae bacterium | reverse complement strand
AAACGAAGTTCTTTGATATTTTCCTTTCCTCCATTTTCTTTTTAAGACAAGGCCAAAAGGAAAATGTCGGAAAGGAAAATGTCAGATCACTTTGTTGACGGACTATTCACCTTTGACCACTTATGAGAAGAGCCAGAATTGTTGCGACCATCGGCCCCGCTTCACGTTCACCCGAAGTGTTGCGCGCCCTGCTGCTGGCCGGGATGAACGTCGTGCGCGTGAATATGTCGCACGGCTCACACGAAGAACACGCCTGCACGATTCAGGCCGTGCGCGCCATCGCCGCTGAACTCGGGCTGCCGCTGGCCGTGCTGCAGGATCTGAGCGGGCCGAAAATTCGCACCGGGGTGTTGCGTGACCATCAGCCGGTGCAGCTTCAGGCCGGGCAGTTGCTGACGATGACGACGCGCGATGTGATCGGCGATGAAACGCTGGTGACGACCAGTTACAGCCACCTGCCGCAGGACGTGAAGCCCGGTGATCGCGCGCTGCTGGCCGACGGCCTGATTGAATTGCGCGTTGAGCAGGTCAGCCCGACCGATGTCACCTGCCGCGTCATCAATGGCGGCGAACTCGGCGAACACAAGGGCATCAATCTGCCAGGCGTCAAAATCTCAGCGCCGTCGCTGACCGACAAGGATCAGGCCGATCTGCGCTTCGGGCTGGCGCAGCAGGTTGATTACGTGGCGTTGTCATTTGTGCGTTCGGCGCAGGATTGCGTGCAGACCCGCCAACTGATTGAACAGCTCAACGGGCAGGTTCCGCTGATTGCCAAAATCGAGAAGGCCGAGGCGCTCGATGACCTGGACCGGATCATTGCCGCCTGCGAGGGCGTGATGGTCGCGCGCGGCGACCTCGGAGTTGAAACCGCCGTCGAAAGCGTCCCGTTTCATCAGAAGCAGATCATTGCCAAAGCCAATGCCGCCGAAAAGATTGTCATCACCGCGACGCAGATGCTCGAATCAATGATTCACGAACCGCGCCCGACCCGCGCCGAGGCTTCGGACGTGGCCAATGCGATTCTTGACGGCACTGATTCAGTGATGCTTTCCGCTGAAACGGCCATCGGCGCTTATCCGGTGCAGGCGGTTGAAACGATGGCGCGCATCATCGCCTTCACTGAAAGCCACCTGCCCGCCCTCAGGCTGCGCCGCGAACCGTTTCACCGGCATCAGACCGGGATGGAAGGCCGCGCCATTGCCGAAGCCGCCGCCTATGCGGCCAGCGAAATGCGCGCCCGCCTGATTGTCGTTTTCAGCAAGTCCGGCGCGATGGCCCGCCACATTGCCGCGCTGCGCCCGACACCACGCATCATCGCCCTGACGCCGCACGAACGCACCCGCAACGCGCTTGCGGCAGTCTGGGGCCTGGAACCACACCTGCTTGATTTCAGCGGACGCAACAAGGATCTGCTCGTCCGCGCCGATGAAATGCTGCTTGATCTGGGGCTGGCGCAAAAAGGCGAAGTCATCATTGAAATGGCCGGTCGCCTTCCCGGACAGCAGGGCTTGTCATCAATGATGAAACTGCACCGCGTTGGCGAACCGGACATATAGTCATCGGCCAGGCTGTCCCGCTCAAAGCTGCCGCCATCACTGCGCTGATCGTGACGGTGACGCGGCAATCACGAAGACCGGAGAATAAAGATGATTCAGGATTTGCGCTATGGCTTACGAGTGCTGAGCCGGAGCAAAGGCTACACGGCTGTCGCCGCGCTGACGCTGGCGCTGGGGATTGGCGCGATCACGGCGATTTTCAGCGTCGTGCATACCGTGCTGCTGCGCCCCCTGCCGTTCGCAAAGCAGGAACAACTGGTGACGCTGTGGAAGCGCGACACGGTCGCCAGTCAGCCTTTCGTCGAACTGGCGCTGGCGGAAGTCAGAGACTGGCAGCAGCAGTCGCAGAGCTTCGACAGCCTCGCGGCGATGCCGGCGACTGTTTACGGCTACGGCTACGTGCTGACCGGCAGGGGCGAGGCCGTCCAGCTTGAAAGCGCGAAAGTGACGGGGAGGTTCTTTGAACTGCTTGGCGCGCAGGCGTCGCACGGGCGCGTCTTCAACGAACGGGACGATGTGGTAAACGGGCCGAAGGTGGCCGTCCTCAGCGACCGCGTGTGGCGCGAACGCTTCGGTTCCGATCCGCGGATCATCGGGCAAAGCCTGACGCTGACCGGGCAGGGTTTCACCGTCATCGGCGTCATGCCTGCGAGCTTCGAGTTCCCCGCCGGCGCGGATCTGTGGCTGCCGATCAAAACCACTGTGCCCGTGCGCGCCACCGAAAGTTACGGCGCGACATTTTTGCAGGCGGTCGGCAGGCTGAAAGACGGCGTGACGCTGGCCCAGGCCGAAGCCGAAATGAATGCGATTGTGGCGCGCATCGCGGCGCAGCATCCCGAAATGGAGGCGCACGGGCAGCGCATCGTCATCACGCCGCTCGCGGCGCATCTGTTCGGCGACGCGCGTCCGGCGTTGTGGTTGCTGCTGGCGGCGACCGCGATGCTGTTGCTGATTGCGACGGCGAACATTGCGAATTTGTCGCTGGCGCGGGCGACGGCGCGGCGGCGCGAATTCGCCGTGCGCGCGGCGCTCGGCGCCGGGCGCGGGCGTCTGGTGCGGCAGTTGCTGACTGAAAGCTGCCTGCTGGCGCTGGCGGGCGGCGCGGGCGGCGTGGCGCTCGCGCACTGGCTCATCAGGCTGCTTGTGGCGCTCGCGCCCGCTGACCTTCCGCGCATCGCAGAAGTCAGCCTGAATGGCACCGTGCTGCTCTTCACCCTGGTCGTGACTTTGTTGACGGCGCTGCTGTGCGGACTGGCTCCGGCGTTCGTGGCGGCGCGACTCAACCTGAATCAAACGCTCAACGAAGGCGGTGGCA
>CAYWDW010000800.1:0-2879 GCA_964457105.1 uncultured Heliobacteriaceae bacterium | reverse complement strand
GGCGACCACGTCGGCGAATAGTAAAACGACGGTTCAAGTTTGATCTTCCTGACCTCGCCCATGCCGGACTGATTGCGCAGGTGCAGTTCGTATTCGCCTGACTGATCTGAAAAATAAGCAATCCATTTGCCGTCGGGCGACCACGAAGGGTCACGTTCGGCGACGCCCGGAGTTTCCGTCAGGTTGCGCACGCTGCCCTTTTCAGCCGGGACGGTCAGAATTTCGCCGCGCGCCTCAAAGACCGCGCGCGCGCCGTTCGGTGAAATCGTGGCGTTGAAGATGCGGCCCGCCGCCTTTTCATATTTCGGGCGCACGGTCAGCAGGTCGGCATTGATCGTGACATTGACCTGCTGCGACTTGCCCGCTTTCAGATCGTAAAGATTCAGCGTGCCGAACTGTTCATAGACAATCGCGTCCGGCCCCGCCGAAGCTGATTTGATGTCGAGGCCGTCGTTGCGAAGCTGCGGCGCGACGCGCTTCGTCGTCGTGTCGTAAGCGTACAGCGTCACCGCGCCACTGCGATCAGAGAGAAAGTAAATCTTCCGGTCAATCCACATCGGATTGAAATCGTTCGCGTCAGTGCGCGGCAGTTTCTCAACGCTCGAATCGCTCAGGTTCGCAATCCAGATGGCCGAAGCGCGCCCGCCGCGATACCGCTTCCAGGCCTGAAACGCGCGCGGCAGCGGTTCATAAACCAGCCGCGCGCCATCCGCCGAATACGAACCGGCATAAGCCATCGGCAGCGGCACAGCCGTCGGGAAGACGCCATCCACCGGCATCGTGAAAAGCTGCGCCGTGCGGCCCGATTCGCTGTTGCGGCCTGACGCGAACAGAATCTGTTTGCCATCCGGCGTCCAGCCTGCGACTGCATCGTTACTCGGATGATGAGTCAGCCGCCGCGGCACGCCGCCCGCCGTCGGCACCACATACACATCCACGTTGCCGTCATATTCACCTGTGAAAGCGACCATCGTGCCGTCAGGCGAAAAGACCGGACTGGTTTCATTGCCGGGGCCATTGGTCAGCCGCGAGGCTTCGCCGCCCGCGCGCGGCACGATCCACAAATCGCCCGCGTAGCTGAACACAATCTGCGTTTTGCTGAGCGCCGGTGTGCGCATCAGCAGCGGTTTGTCTGACTGCGCCAGGGCGAGGCCTGTGAGTGTGAGCAGGAAAGCGAGAATCAGGAGAATGGGCTTCATCTTATGCCTCCAGAGTTGATTGAAAAGTCTGTTCAGCCCGGACGTTCTTTATTTCGTCCAGTCTTCAATGAGCAAATCAGGGACACGCTCGAAATCTATCCGGTTGCGCGTCACCAGAATGCCGCTGACTGAAAGTGTAATCGCGGCAATGGCGAGATCATTTGTGCCAGCCCGAATCTTCTGCGCCCGCAGGCGATCAAAGATCACGGCGGCCTTGTCCTCAAACGGCAGACAGATCATTGCCGCATAAAACTCAAGTCCGCGAGCCAGGCGGCCATAGGCTTTGGAACGGGCGGCTCCATTCGCGGCACGGCGACAATCCGGCAGCCAGCCGCTGAGGTCTTCGCCAAAGGTAATGACTGTGGTCACCACCCAGTCTTCTTCAGACAAGCTGCTGAGATGCTCAGCCACCGTGGGATGATTGTTCTGAACAAAGCCGATCACGTCTGTGTCCAGCACATGGATTTTCATCAATCAACCCTTCCACCTTCCGCCAGATCAATTTCGCGTTCGACCTCTGCACGTTGTCTTCGACGCTCGGCGTAGATTTTCTCAATGTGCTGCAACATCGCCTCTTCGTCACCGACGAATCCGCCGGCGGCGCGCAACACCGACTGTGGGCTGCCCGGTCGTAACCTTTGCGGTGGCAGCGCAACTTCAATACTCGCGACTTCGACTTTTGACAGATAGGCCTCTGCTTCCTGCCACACCCGATGCAGCGCCTCATCGCGTGAATGGCCTTCAGCCGAAAGCCCCTCCAGCGCCGGGATGAATGCGCGCCACACGCCGTCTTTGTGCTCGATAATCACGCTGTATTCCATAACCTGCTCCTTTCGCCGACAGGGTAACGCAACCTGCCCGGCGGCGTCACCCTGTCATCCCACGCTCAATTCTGACTCTTTGCTGCGCGTCCGGTCTGGTAATTCGGATACGCCGGCTTCTGATATTTCGGCGCCGGGTTTTTCTTCAACTGCTCCATGACTGTTTCGACGGCTTTTTCAAGCTGCGGGTCGCGGCCCTGGCGCCAGGCTGCCGGATCAAGTTCAACTTCGATGTCTGCCGGGGTGCCGTGATTTTCGACATCCCATTCGCCCTGCAGATTATAAAAAGCCACTCGCGGAGCCGTGACCATGCCGCCGTCCATCAATGCCGGGTAATCGTAAATGCCGACGAGGCCGCCCCACGTGCGCTTGCCAACGGTCGGGCCGAGGCCGGCCTTGCGGAACAGCCAGGGCATCATATCGCCGCCCGAACCCGCGAATTCATTGATGATCATCGCCTTCGGCCCGAAGATCGAAGTCGCCGGAGTCGAGAAGTCTTCGCCTTCGCGCGTCGCCCATTTGTTCATCAGCGGACGGCGCATGTAATCAATGATGTAATTGGCCGCCGTGCCGCCGCCATTGAAGCGTTCGTCAACCACCGCGCCTTCCTTGTCAACCTGCGAGAAGTAGTAGCGGTTGAAGTTCGTGTAGCCGCCGTTGCCAGTGTCGGGCAGATAGATGTAAGCGAGTTTGCCGCCGCTCAACTGATCCACCTTGCGACGATTGTCCTCCAGCCAGTCACGATTGCGCAGCGCGGTTTCGCTGCCAATCGGCACGACCGTGACTTCGCGTGAACCTGAGCCGTCGGCGTTCGGGCCGACGCGGATGACGACCTGTTTGCCTGCCGTGCTTTCAAAGA
>CAYWDW010000799.1:0-2879 GCA_964457105.1 uncultured Heliobacteriaceae bacterium | reverse complement strand
CATCTGTCATCTCGCTTTCAGCTTCCGACTACCGACTTCCGACTTCCGACTTCCTCCCATAACCACGAACGCACCTGCTCAAGTGCAACAGTCGTGCCGTCCCGAAGACGAAGCCCATGACAGTTTTTCACCAGACAGGCCGGTAAAAATCCCGCAATCCTGCGGAAAAACCACATCGGCATCACGCCAATGACCGTGCGCGTGACGCCGTTGACGGTCTGACTGATCGGTTCAGCCTCTTACGCTGAAGCCGTCAGGCTGATGACGACTGATTTTGAGGCCGGGGTCAGGCTTTTGTCGGCCACGCTGCCGACCGGCACTAACACATTGGCTTCGGGAAAATAGGTCGCGGCGCAGCGGCGCGGGATGGGATAAGGCACGACCTTGAAACGTCGGGCGGTGCGCTGTTCGTCTTCAAAATGGCTGGTCACGTCAACAAGCTGTCCGGCGCGCAAACCGGCAGCCTGCACATCTTCGGGATTGAGCAGAATCACGCGGCGGCCCCGGCGAATGCCGCGATAACGATCATCAAGGCCGTAAATCGTCGTATTGAACTGATCGTGACTGCGAATCGTCATCATCAGCCACTGCCCCGGTTCAAGCCGGTGATGCTCAATCGGATGAATGATGAACTCAGCTTTGCCTGACCGCGTGTTGAATTGTCGCTCGCGCGCCGGATTCGGCAGATAGAATGAACCTTCCCGAATCCGCTGGTTGAAGTTCTCAAAGCCTGGCACGACCCGCGCAATGTGATCGCGGATCCGGTCGTAATCAGCCGCAAGCTGAAGCCACGCCACCGGGCTGCTGTCACCGAACACGGCGGCGGCCAGGCGTGCGACGATTGCCGGTTCGCTCAGCAGGTGTTCTGACGCAGGCTCAAGCACGCCGCGCGACGCACTGACAATGCACATCGAATCTTCGACCGTGACGAACTGCTCGCCTGCCGCCTGCACATCTTTTTCGCTGCGCCCGAGACACGGCAGAATCAGGGCCTGCTCACCGCAGATCAGGTGCGAACGATTGAGCCGCGTCGAAACCTGGACGGTTAATTTGCAGCGACTGAGCGCCTGCGCCGTCAACGCCGTGTCAGGCGTGGCGGAAAGAAAGTTGCCGCCGAGCGCAACGAAAACCCTGACGCGCCCGTCGTGCATGGCCCTGATCGTTTCAACCGTCGCCAGTCCGCGATGGCGCGGCGGGCTGAAATTGAATTCGCGTCCGAGCGCATCCAGAAAGGCTGTGGTTGGCGCTTCCCAGATGCCCATCGTGCGGTCGCCCTGCACATTGCTGTGCCCGCGCACGCAGCACAGGCCCGCGCCCGGCCTGCCGATGTGCCCGCCCAGCAGCATCAGGTTCACCAGCGTCTGAATCGTGCCGACCGCATTTTTATGCTGCGTCAGCCCCATCGCCCAGCAGCAGATCAGACGCCTGGCCCCGGCAATCATCAGCCCGGCCTCGCCAAGCTGTTCACGACTGAGGCCGCTGCCTGCTTCAATCTCTTCCCACGTGGTCGCGTTGAGATCGGCCATCAGTTCCGCAAAGCCTGTCGTACATTCCTGCAAAAACTGCTGATCGAAAACCTCGCCCGGTCGGCGCGCTTCTTCGGCCACCAGCGTTTTCATCAGCCCCTTGAGCGCGGCAATATCGCCGTTGATGCGCACCGGCAGAAACAGATCGCTGAGCGGCGTGCCGTCACCCAGCAGACCAGCCAGCAGCTTCAGCGGGTTGGCATAATCCTGCGGGTTCGGGTTTTTGAAGCGCATCAGCCCGGCTTCGGGCAGCGGATTGATGGAAATGATCTTTGCGCCGCGCTGCTTTGCGCGCTGCAGCGTACTCAGCATGCGCGGATGATTGGTGCCCGGATTCTGACCGATGATCAGAATCAGATCGGCCAGCGCAAAATCGTCAAGCGTCACGGTGGACTTGCCGACGCCGATGCTTTCGCGCAGCGCCGTGCCGCTCGATTCGTGGCACATATTCGAGCAGTCGGGCAGGTTGTTCGTGCCGAACTGCCGGACCAAAAGCTGATACAGAAACGCCGCTTCATTGCTGGTCCGGCCTGACGTGTAAAAGGCCGCTTCATCAGGCGCGGCAAGCCGGTTGAGTTCATCAGCGATCAGCGCAAAGGCGGCGTCCCACGACACAGCTTCGTAATGCGTTGCGCCGCGCCGCAGCAGCATCGGATGACTGAGCCGGCCCTGCTGCTCCAGCCAGTAATCAGACTGCGCGGCCAGTTGCTCAACTGAATAACGCGCGAAAAATTCCGGCGTGATGAGTTTGCGGGTCGCTTCGTGCGCGACGGCTTTGGCTCCGTTTTCGCAGAACTCAGCCACGTGCCGTTCACCATCCGGGTTCGGCCACGCGCAGCTTTGACAATCAAACCCGTCCTTCTGATTGACGCGCAGCAGCGTTTTCAGACTGCGCGTCAATCCCATTTCACCCAGCGCAACCTGCATCGTGTTGATGATGGACGGCAACCCCGCCGCCGCTTCAGCCGGAGCCGTAGTGCGGATCTCAGCCGCCTCCTCAGGCGTCTGAGCCAGCCGCTCAATCAACTCAGTCTTTCGGGAATCATTGCTCATCATCGGAAGAAGGAAGAGAGATAACGGAACAGACGGAAATCACGGAAGAGACGGAACAGCCAGACTGGCCGAGTTCTTTTTTCGTTTGTTTCGTTATTTCCGTTTGTTCCGTTATCTCGCTTCCTGTCAGTTCATCTCAACGCGCCATTCGTGCGTGTAGACATTGAATCTCTGTTCGCGCACAAAGCCGAGCAGGGTCATTCTGAATTCGCGGGCCAGTTGTACGGCCAGGCTGGATGGCGCGCCGACCGCCGCGAGAATCGGGATGCCGCCCATCAATGCTTTCTGCACCAGTTCTAT
>CAYWDW010000798.1:0-2879 GCA_964457105.1 uncultured Heliobacteriaceae bacterium | reverse complement strand
CAGATTGCAGATTGCAGATTGCAGATTGCAGATTGCAGATTGCAGATTGCAGATTTGAGATTTGGGATTTGGGATTGAGATCAGGGAACACAAGTCAGCGTGACAGTACCAGCAGCATTCAAACCAGTAACTGAACTCTGGCAGCGGCTCAATCCGCGCCAGCGCGTGGCGATTGGCGTGGCGGCGACGGCGGTGCTGACCCTGATGGGCGCGCTCATCTGGTTCGGCTCGCAGCAGGAATACGGCGTGCTTTTTTCGGACCTGCGCACGACCGACGCCCAGGCCATTGTCGAAAAACTGAAAGCCGCGAATGTGCCTTATCGGTTATCGGGCGGCGGCGCGACCGTCAGCGTGCCGACTGATCGCGTGACCGAAATGCGCTTGCAGATTGCGGCTTCGGGCCTGCTGTCGGGCAATCACGTCGGCTTCGATATTTTCGACCGCAGCGGTTTCGGCGCGACCGATTTCACGCAGAAGGTGAATTATCAGCGCGCCATCGAAGGCGAACTGGCGCGCACGCTCGAAGGCATGGACGAAGTTGAAGCGGCGCGCGTGCACGTCACGGCGCTGCGCGATTCGGTCTTTATTGACAAGACTGAACCGGCCAAGGCTTCAGTCGTGCTGCGCATGCGGGCCGGGCGCGACCTGTCACGCGAACGCACCGAAGCCGTGGTCAACCTGATCGCTTCGGGCGTTGAAGGCCTCGACCCGAAAAATATTTCCGTGATGGATGCGCGGGGCCGCGTCTTTGCTGCGCCTGATCGTGACGGCGCGAAAGCAAAGAACGGCGCCAGCCCGCTCGATTCCAACCTGGCGATTCGGCAGAAACTGGAAATGGAGACCGCCGCCCGCATCGTCGAACTGCTTGAACCAGTCGTCGGTGAAGGCCGCGTGCGCGCCAACGTCGCCGCCGATGTTGATTTCAGTCAGATCGAACAGACCGCCGAAAAATTCGACCCGAAATCAGCGACCATGCGGTCACAGCAGACGTTGCAGGAATCCAGAATCGGCGGACTGCGCGGCCCTGGCGGCCTGGTCGGCGCGCGCGCCAACGATCCGCAACTGCAGCCGACACCCACGCCATCGCCTGCGCCTGCGAACGGACAGCCCGCGCCATCGCCTGCGGCTTCGCCGCTGCCGCCCGCCCTCGGTGATTCGCGCAACGCTTCAACGACCAACTGGGAAATTGACAAGACCGTGACGCGCACGCTCAACAACGGCGGCAGGCTGATGAAACTGTCAGCCTCGGTCGTAGTTGATTACCGCAAGGACACAGGCAAGGCCGAACCGCGCCCGGCTGATGAACTCAAAAAGATGCAGGACCTCGTCGCCGCAGCCGTCGGCATTGACACGCAGCGCGGCGATCAGGTCGTCGTGCAGTCGCTGCCGTTCGATCTGCCGCAGGATGCGAAACCGTCGCCGCTGGATCGTTACCGCGAGCTGATTCTGATGGCGATTAAATACGGCAGCATCGTGCTGGCCGCGCTGCTCATCATTTTCTTTGCCGTGCGTCCGGCGCAGAAGGCGCTCAGGGAAGCGATGAAACCCGCACCGGCGCTGCTCAGCGCGACCACGAATGCTGACGCGCCGCTGTCAGTCGGCGCGGCGCTTGGCCAGGGCAGTGAAACAACTGCCGCCACCGTTCCGGCGCAGTTGTCCGAAGGTGAACGACGGGCGGCGCTGCCCGGCGCGACCGGCGAAAGCGATGGCGAAGGGCCGCGCACGATTGCCGAAATCGAATCAGCATTGAACGCGCAATTCGCCGCTGAGGCTGACGGGCCAACGGTGGCCGAAGCCAGACGCGCGAGCGAAATCAGGAAGCTGCTGATTGAGCGCAGCCAGCAGAATCCTGAAACAGTGGCCACCACGCTGCGAAGCTGGTTGCAGGAAAAGGGCTGAACCACCATCGCCATGAGCTTGTCAGACATGAGCGGATGCAATGGCGTAAACGGCAACCGGGCGTTGAGACAGTCCGCTTCGTTGAGCGAGCGCCCGCAGCCGTCGTGCCGTCGCTCGCTCAACGAAGCAGACTGTCCCGGCAGCCATGCCCAGGGTTTGAAAGCAGGGAATTGAACGATGCTGGAGCTGAACGAAGAAAGTGTTGACGCATCTGCTGCCGACATGGCGCTGGCCATGTCGCGCCTGTCGGAACACGACGGCGGCGGGGCGATGAATGGCGGGCGCAAGGCGGCCATTCTGTGTCTGGTGCTGGGCGATGAAGCCGCGAGCGAAATTTTCAGGCACCTCGAAGAAGATGAAGTGCAGATGATTTCCCGCGAAATTGCCACGCTGACGCGCGTCACTTCAGACCAGGCCGATGACGTGCTGGAAGAATTTCATCGGTTGCTGATCGCCAGTTCCTACGTCATGTCGGGCGGCATCGAATATGCCCGGCGGCTGCTCGTCAAAGCCTGCGGCGCTGAAAACGCCAAGCGCGTCCTCGACAAAGTGACCCGTTCGCTGGAATCAACCGTCGGCTTTGAGGCTTTGCAGAAGGCCGATCCGCAGCAGCTTTCCAAGCTCTTTCAGCACGAACACCCGCAGACCATCGCGCTCGTGCTGGCGCATCTTGACGCCTCGACCGCCGCCGACACGCTGAAATCACTGCCCGAAGAGCAGCGCGCCGACATTGTGCTGCGCATGGCTAATTTGCAGGCGATTTCGCAGGACGTGATTCGCAGCGTGTCAGTCGTCCTCGATCAGAAGCTCAGGAGCGCAGGCGCCGACAACCGGCAGACGGTGGGCGGCATGCGCTCGGTGGCGGAACTCTGCAACCGGCTGGATCGTGATGTCTCGCAGAAGCTGATCGAGGAGATGGAGGAATCAAATCCTGAACTCGCGCTGCAGGTGCGCAATATGATGCTCACGTTCGATGACCT
>CAYWDW010000797.1:0-2882 GCA_964457105.1 uncultured Heliobacteriaceae bacterium | reverse complement strand
GGATTGCTGTTCAGCTTTGCCCTGCTGCTGCCCTGCGTTGTTCACGCGCAAAGGCCGGAGTTCGCGCCTGGCGTTCGTTATGACGCAAATATTCCTTCGCTCAGACAGGTCACGGGTTATGACTTCGGCGCTCGTGTGACTGCGCCGGATGAGATCGTGCGTTATCTGAAGGCGCTCAGCGAAGCCGCGCCTGAGCGCGCGAAGCTCGTCAAATATGCCGAGAGCTTTGAAGGCCGCCCGCTTTATGCGCTGATTGTGGGAAGCCCTGAGCGCATGCGCCGACTCGATGAAATTAAAGCGGGCATGCAGCGGCTCGCTTCAGGCGCAAGCGATGCTGAACGACTGCTCAGAGATTTGCCTGTTGTGGTCGCGCTTGTTCACGGCGTTCACGGCAACGAGATTTCATCGGGTGAAGCAGCGATGTATGAGGCTTATCACCTGCTCTCGGCGCAGGGCGATGCGACGGCTGATCTGATTCGCCGCGAAGCAGTCGTCATCATTGATCCGATGCAGAATCCTGACGGGCGGGCGCGGTTCGTCTTTCAAAACCTGCTCGGTCAGGCGCTGACTCCTGACCCTGAACCTGCTGCTGCTGAACACGACGAACCCTGGCCGGGCGGGCGGTCGAATCATTATCTGTTTGATCTGAACCGCGACTGGTTTGCACAGACGCAGCCTGAAAGTCAGGGCCGCGTGCAGCTGCTGCTGGAATGGGCACCGCAGGTCGTGGTTGACCTGCACGAAATGGGCGGCGATTCGACTTATTACTTTCCGCCTGGGGCTGAACCGCCGAATCCGTTTGTCACTGCGACACAGACAAACTGGCTGAATGCTTTTGGCAAAGCGAACGCGGCGCGCTTCGATGAACGCGGGTTTGCTTACTTCAATCGTGAGGTCTTCGATGCGTTCTATCCGGGCTACGGCGTGTCGTGGCCGCTGGCGCAGGGCGCGATTGGCATGACGTTCGAGATGGCTTCGGCGCGCGGGCTGACGCTGCGGCGGTCTGATGACGCGACACTGACCTATCTCGACGGCGCAGTCAGGCATTTCACGAATGCGATTCAGACAGCGGCGACAGCGGCGCGCAATCGTGAACGGATGCTGCGCGATTATCTGGAGTTTCGCCGCAACGCCGGAGCCGGAACGACGAAGGCTTACCTGCTGCTGCCGGGCCACGATCCGGGGCAGACGCTGCGACTCGTCAAAACGCTCGTGAATAACGGCATCACCGTCGAGCGCGCCGATGAACCGATCAGACTGGAAGCGCGCACGCTGCCTGCCGGAACTTTCGTCGTGCCGCTGCCGCAGCCTGCGGGCATGCTCGCGCGCAACCTGCTCGATCCGAATGTGCCGATGAATGAAACGTTCATCAAACGCCAGGAAGAGCGCCGAAAGAAACGACAGCCCGATCAGATTTACGACACAACCGCGTGGAATCTGCCGCTGCTTTACGATGTCGAATGCCTGGCGACTGATCGCGTGGTGAAATCTGCGCCATATCAGCCGGTCACTGTTGCCGCCTCCGCGCTGCTGCCTGAAGCCGTAGTCGGTTACGCGCTGCACTGGAATACAACGACAGCAGCGGCAACTGTCGAAGCCCTGAAGAGCGGCCTGCGCGCGCGTTTTCTGCATGCGCCATTCACGCTCGGCGGCAGAAAGTTTGAGCGCGGCACAGTCTTCTTTCGCAACGCGGACAACAACGCCGAGCTGCGCTCAACGCTCAGCGCCATCGCCGCGCGGCACGGCGCAGAAGTACTGAAGCTTGATTCAGCCTTTGTTGACGAAGGCGTGTCGCTCGGCAGCAATCAGGTGGTCGCGCTGAAATCACCGCGCGTACTGCTGCTCTGGGATGCGCCGACTTCGAGTCTGTCGGCAGGCTGGGCGCGTTACGTGCTGGAACGAAGATACACCCAGGCAGTCACCGCCGTGCGCGTCAGTTCGCTGGGTCGCGTTGATCTGCGGCGCTATGACGTGGTGGTGGCGCCGTCAGGCAATTATTCATCGGCGCTCAGCGGTGAAGCGCTGCGGCGAATCAAAGACTGGATCAGTCAGGGCGGCACGCTGATTACGCTTGGTGAAGCTTCGCGCTGGGCGGCACGTGAAAGCACTGCGCTGCTCGACACGCGCACTGAACTGCGCGACGGCAGCCCTGAAACTGACGCTTCGGCGCAACCGAAAGCCGACGCGCCGCGCAAGCCGCAGGATTACGAACAGGCGATTCAGCCGCTGCGCGAACAGCCCGAACTGACGCCCGGTTCATTATTGCGCGTGACGCTTGACGCTGACCACTGGCTGGCCTCAGGCGCTGACGGAGAGATTCAGGCGATTATCGAAGGCACACGAGTCTTTACGCCGATCAGACTTGATCGCGGTCGCAATGTCGGGATTTACGCGGTGAAGGATCGCCTGCTCGCAAGCGGCCTGCTCTGGCCCGAAGCGCTGAATCAGTTGCCGCAGAAAGCATTCCTGATTCATCAGCCAATGGGACAGGGAAACATCATTGCCTTTGCCGAAGATCCGAATTATCGCGCTTACGCCGAAGCGACGCAGTTGCTCTTCCTGAACGCTGTGCTGCTTGGCGCGGCTTACTGATTAAAAAGTAACAGGTCAGCGCCAGACTGCGTTTTCCTGCCTTCCGCAAGTGCGCGCTGTCCTTTGTTCTGGTACATTGTCGGTTTACTGACATCAGCGTGCAGGCCGCTCTGAATGACAGGTGCGGACTGCGAGGCGAAAGGAATTCGAGCTTTAATGTCTACCTTACGAGTCTCACCTATCTGCAATCCCATCGTTGTGGCGCTTGATTTCGACACGCCTGAGCAGGCTGTTTCAATGGTTGAAAAGCTGCGCGGGCTGGTCGGCATGTTCAAGATCGGGAAGCAGCT
>CAYWDW010000796.1:0-2884 GCA_964457105.1 uncultured Heliobacteriaceae bacterium | reverse complement strand
CAGCGGCGGCCATCGCGCTCAATGAACTCATCCGCCGCCTGCGGCCCCCACGTTCCGGCTTCGTAATTCGGGAAATCGGCTTTGGCTTCTTTCCAGTATTCGAGAATCGGCATGACGATTTCCCAGCCGCGTTCGGTCATGTCGCGGCGGGCATAGAGCGTCGAATCGCCGAGGATGCAATCGAGCAGCAGACGTTCATAAGCTTCCGGCGACGCGACGCCGAATGAAGCGCCGTAACGAAAATCCATGTTGACCCAGCGAATGCGTGTGACCTGGCCGGGAACTTTCGCGCCGATCCGCATCGTGATGCCTTCATCGGGTTGCACGCGCACGACCAGCACGTTCGGTTCAAGCTGCTGTTCGGCCAGGCTGCCGAACAACTGATGCGGGGCTTCCTTGAACTGAATCGCAATTTCAGTCACGCGCTTCGGCATGCGCTTGGCCGAGCGAATGTAGAAGGGCACGCCGGCCCAGCGCCAGTTGTCGAACCAGAGTTTCAGCGCGGCGTATGTTTCCGTCTTCGATTCAGGATTGACGCCGGGTTCCTGGCGATAACCGATGACCGGTTTGCCTGCGACCGAACCGGGGCCGTACTGCCCGCGCACGGCGAAATCATCCACCCGGTCTTTCGGAATCGGGCGCACGGCCTGCATCACCTTGATCTTTTCATCGCGCACGGCATTGGCCGTCAGACTCGCCGGCGGTTCCATCACGACGTGTGACAGCACCTGGAACACGTGGTTCTGAATCATGTCGCGCAACACGCCCGCGCCTTCGTAATACCCGCCGCGCCCTTCGACGCCGACGGCTTCGGCATTGGTGATCTGAACGTGGTCAATGTAGTTGCGATTCCAGATCGGCTCGAAAATTCCGTTCGCAAAACGAAAGACCATCAGGTTCTGCACGGTCTCCTTGCCGAGGTAATGGTCAATGCGATAGACCTGATCTTCGTCAAAGACCAGGGCGACATCCTGATTGAGTTTCCTGGCCGAAGCCAGATCGTAGCCGAACGGTTTTTCGATGATCGTGCGCACCCAGCTTCCGGGTTTCGGCCTGGCCAGCCCGGCGTCACCAAGCTGTTTGACGGCCATCGCGTAATGTTCCGGCGCAGTCGAAAGATAAAACACGCGATTGCCCGCCGTGCCGCGCTCCTTGTCAATCTGATCGAGCAGTTCGCTGAGTTGTTGGTACGACTCCGGATTGCCGATGTCACCGGGCAGATAAAAAATGCCTTTGGCAAAACTCTCCCAGACAGCTTCATCCACGCGCTTCGCTTCGGAGAAAGTCGCAATGGCGTCTTTCATCTTCGCGCGGAAATCATCGTGCGACATCACCGAACGCGAGACGCCGACGATGGCGAATTCGCCGGGCAGCAGGCGTTCCTGGGTCAGCCGGTAAAGCGCCGGAACGAGCTTGCGCTTCGTCAGATCGCCCGAAGCCCCGTAGATGATCACCGTGCAGGGATCGGCAGTGCGTTCCAGCCGCAGGCCTTCGCGTAAGGGGTTGTCGTGAGATGCAGAGTCCATGTGTTTCCTCGTGGCTGATAGCATCGGGGCGAAGTTAATCATCGTCAGGGGGATGAACCCCGACACTGTGTAATGCGCGACGCCAGTTGCGCAGACATTCTCTGTTCAGGCGCAGAGTTTCTACTGTACACCTGCCGGTCGGAGTCAGGCCAATGATCAGGGTATAGTCAGAGTTCCATTCAAAATGATCGCGCCAGCGCTGCGTTCTGGGATTGTATAAAGCCGCCGTCTCTCTGGTCGCAGGGTCGCGGCCCTCGGTTTTGTCATGCTTGTAGTTGTTGCAGTGCTGACAGGAAAGCGCCAGATTTTCCAGCGTCGTCAGACCACCTTTTGACACCGGCAGAATATGCTCACCGGAAAAGGAGCCGGTCACATGCTGCCACTGAGTGCGGCAATATTCGCAACAATGACAGGCCCGTTCCGCGACCGCAGCCTTGAGCTTTGAACTGATCCGCCGATTAGCCATGAGGCTGCTTCTGAATGCCAAGCTGTTGCATTAAATCAGGGAGCGGGATTCCCCGCAGCAGCGCCAGTTCGGCCAGGCATTCCGCTCGTTCGGAATCGAACCACTCCACCTGTTCGGTCAGCTTCAGCAGTTCCGCGTATTCTTCCGGCGTCAGCAGGTCATTGTCGCGTTTATCAATCAGCTCTTCCCACCTCTGCAGCAAATCGTCAGACAGACCGCGATTGATCTTTAACAGCAACTCTGATTCTCTGGCAGAGAGATGGGGCGCTTTGCGCTGAGCGCGATAGACCATCACCTTTTTCACGAACTGATCAAGTTCGTCGTCCGGCAGCAACTCCACCACTTTCATCAACTGCTCAGGAGGTGTTTCGAGTTGTGTCGTCATAGCTCTCCTCCAGCAATCAGGTCAGGCGATAACCGGTCGGGTGAAGTTACCGCCTGACACCGTAAAACATTACTTCTTCACCAACTCTTCCCACTCGGTATGAATAAACCCGGCTGCGGGCTGGTCAATTCTCTCATACGTGCGCGAGCCGGAGAAACCAGGAACGACCGTGCAGGGATCGGCAGTGCGTTCCAGCCGCAGGCCTTCGCGTAAGGGATTGTCGTAGGCAATGGTATCCATAGTTTTCAAACCTGGGGCAGGTGATTACCCGGAGAAAAATATTTCAGGTGGATGCTCCGATGACGCGCAAAGTACACGGCGAAGATTGACCCGTTGTTTGTGATTGAGTTGCAGGATTTCGACGGTTGCTCTGCCTGTGGAAGTCAGGCCGTAAATTTTCAGAAAGTCCTCGCTCCAGCCAAAGTGTTCGTGCCAGTGTTGCTTTCTCGGATTGGCTTTGTTGCACAAATGCAGAAGCGGCAGGTAGCTGGTAAACTTGAGGTGTGA
>CAYWDW010000795.1:0-2892 GCA_964457105.1 uncultured Heliobacteriaceae bacterium | reverse complement strand
CGCTGGCGAGCGCGCTCAACGGGTAGCCGAGCAGATGGCGCAGCAGGGCTTCGCGATAAGAGAGTCGGCCACCATCGCGGCGGACAATCTGAATGCCCAGAATCCGTTTGCCGAGCGTCTGCCCGTCATTTCTGACCAGATAAATCCAGTTGATCAGCAACAGGCCGAGCGCCGCCGCATAACCGGCATAGAGAATCGTCCAGGCCAGATCAGGAAACGAACGCTTGAAGAGCAGCGCAATCGAAATCGTCACCGCCGGAATGAGCATCATCAGAATGTAATCGAGCAGGAAGGCACCGCAGCGCAGGCCGACACTGGCGAGCGGCAGACTGCGCTGTGTCACGCGCACCGCCTCGGCTTCGCGGGGGGCGGTGCCGGACAGCGAGACTGCCTTGGTCCGTTGTGAATTCATCATTCAGGGTTGTTGCTGATCGCCGACCAGTGTCAGCCGTAACACTCAGGGTGGGTCACAGCGGACGATTTTGCAAGCGCCAGCGAGAGAGCCGGTTGACGGCAGGGCTGGGGAAGGCCTCAGCCGACGACAAACTTCAGCCGCGTTTCACCCAGCCTGACTTCGTCACCGCTGTTGAGCGGATGCGGCTGACGCGGCATCAGTCGCATCTGGCCATTGATAAAAGTCCCGTTGGAACTGTTCAGGTCTTCGATCAGGTATTGATTGTTCTGGACAAAAATGCGGGCGTGCCGCCGCGACACGCGCGCCGACGGGTCATACCGCGATAAATCAACTTCCGGGTGAATGCCGCGATTCGGATCAAGTCGCCCGATCAGGCTTTCAAGCTGCGGGCTGAGCGCAAACTGCGCATCCATTTCAGTCGTGCCGACGACGACCAGGCGCGCCGTCACGCGCTGTGAACCAGGCGCCGGCTGCCGGGTGCCGCACCAGGCGCAGAACGAATCGCCCGGATTGAGTTCGCGCCCGCAACCGACACAGGCCGGGCTGCCGCCCAGCGGAGACGTGCCGATGTTGTCACCCACGCCTGGCATCACGATGTCGCCACGTTTGAGCGCGTCAAGATGCATCTCAAGTTCACGCCCGAAGGCTTTGGCCGAATCGAAGCGGTTTTCCGGCTTGTACTCAACCGCGCGGCACAGAATTTCTTCCATCCGCGCCGAGATGGCCGGATTGATCTGACGCGGCCTGGGGTTCTTGGTGAAATCAAAGATCAGCAGCGGATTGTCCTGCGGTCAGCAGGTGAAACATCGTCGCCCCAAGCGAATAAATATCCGAGCGCGGCTCGACGTTGCCGGCAAAGAGTTCCGGCGGCGCATAACCCATGGTGCCGATGGCCGTGACGCCCTTCTGCTGCTGCGGCGCGACGAAGCGCGCAATGCCGAAATCAACCAGCATGATCCGGTTGCTGCGCGAATCAATCATCAGGTTGGCCGGTTTCAGATCGCGGTAAATGATCGGCGGATCCTGTGAATGAATGAAATCGAGCACGTCGCAGATTTGAATAGCCCACTGCGTGACGATCTGTTCATCCACCCTGCCGCCCGATTCCTTCTGCCGCATCGCCAGGTCGCCGCCGTCAATGTATTTCATGACGAGGTAATAGCGGCCCCGCGTGGTATCGAAGAAATAGTCGTAGATTGTCGGAATCGAAGGATGTTCGAGCCGGGCGAGCAGTTCTGATTCGCGTTTGAAATCCTCAATCGCCTTTTCGCGGGCCGTTTCGTCCGCGAACATTTCGATCATCTCCTTGACCGCGACGGTGCGGCTGGCCAGGTTGCGGTCTTCGGCGCGATAGACTGATCCCATGCCGCCGCCGCCGATGCGTTTGACGACCTTGTACCGGTCGGCCAGCAGCGTGCCAGCCGCCAGTTGGAGTCCTGTGGGGGTATTGCCAGAACCGGTCATGCTCATATGCGACGTTCCTCCGACAGTCTGGGTGCCGGGCAGGCCCGTCGGTTTGACTGCGATATCCTGCCACGCGCCACATTCACCGCAGTATGGATCATCTGCCGCTGTGGACGCTCCGCATTCGGGACAAAAAGGCATAGCGGAAATGAAGAGAAGCGCTGAGTAATCAAGCAGAAAATGCCGTCATCACTGGTTACTTCAGAATTCCTGCTTTCCGCTCAGCTTTCAATTCAACACGAATCTCAGAAAAGTTTTGCCAACGATAATTTCATCGCCGTTGTTCAGCGGATGCCGGTTGCCCGGCAGCAGTCGCTGGCCGCGATTGACGAACGTGCCATTGGTGCTGCCCAGGTCTTCAATAAAAAACTGGCTGCCACTGCTGACAATGCGCGCGTGACGGCGCGACACCTTGGCTTCCGGGTCATCCTGGTCAAGATCAACGTCCGGGAAGATGCCGCCATCGGCATCCCATCTGCCGATCAGTGATTCGTCATTGAGAATGGCGAACTCTCTGCCGATCCGGCCACCGCGCTGAATGACGAGTTTGGCGCGCGCGCCGGCTGCGGCCATTTCATAGTTCTCATACGATCCGGCTCCGGGTCGCAGCGCGACCGTCTTGCTGCCACCGGCCCGCTGCGCCGGTTGCGCCTGCGCGGGCTGTGCCGGTTGCGGCTGCACGGTCGGCGGCTGAAAGGCCTGCGGACTCGGCGGTGCAGGCGACTGCGGCGTCGGCGCCTGCGTAATTTGTGGCGGTGTCTGCGGCACCGGCGGCGGGGGCGGCGGCGTGTACGGTGTCGCAGGTTTGGGCGTCACCGTTTCTCTGGTGAACGTCGGCGGCGGCGGTTGCGGAGGCAGATAACCGGAACTGTGATTGCCCGCTGCCACTGCCACCAGCCTGCTGCCACATTCATCGCAGTATTCAGAGCCGTCCAGATTATCAGTGCCGCAGTTGTGACATTTGATCATAAAGTGACAAGCCTCCGCTCATACCTGAGTGTGCTGGATGCGTC
>CAYWDW010000794.1:0-2892 GCA_964457105.1 uncultured Heliobacteriaceae bacterium | reverse complement strand
CTTTCGTCCCAGCCGAAGTCGGCGAAATCAGCCGCGTGATAAGCGTCTGCGCTCTGTTGCAACAGCGCGCGCAGGGCTTCAATAAAATTGTTTGTCAGCGCTTCAATCGTCGCCTGCCGGTGCAGGTTCGCGCTGTAAATCAGTTCGGCGCGCAGGCAGCCTTCATCCATCTGACAGATGATTTCAATCAGGGCAGGCCGCATCGTTTCGCCGGTCTGAGTTTCAACTGCGGCGTCTTCCTGATAGCTGAAACAAATCGTCGCCTGTGGCAGTTCGCTAAGCCGCTGCCGCAATTCAGGGCGACTTGCGTAGCGCAGCAGCGCCGCGCCTGCCTGCCTGTGCGGGGCGCGCCGCATTTGCGCCTTGACGCCGTTCAGACATTCATTCAGATCATCTTGATGCACGAGGCGCACCGGGATTGCTGCGGCCAGCCGCCGGATGATGGCATCCTCGTCCGGCACAGCCTCGCGGGGCTGATACTGCCAGTCAACCAGCAGTTCACGCGCACCCGTCCACGCCGTCCACGCCTGCACGAGCGCCGTCATCAGCAGGTCAGTAATTTCAGTGCGTCCGGTGTCGGCTGTCGCCTGCACCAGCGCCTGCGTTTCGTCAGCGCTGAGCGTCACTGTCACCTGCTGCGCTGAATCGGTCGTGTTCACGCCTTCTGCAAAATCGAGCGGAACTGCTGTCGCTGCGCCGGCGAGCGAATCGAACCAGGCCTGCACGTCGGCCTGCGCGGCTTCATCAAGTTGCGCGAGCGCCGCGAGGCCCGCGACCGTCGGCGACTGAAAGAGGTCTTTGGGCGTCAGCCTGATGCCGGCTTCAGCGGCGCGGGCAATGATCTGAATGCTCAGAATCGAATCGCCGCCGAGTTCAAAGAAATTGTCGTGAATGCCGACCTGACTGACGCCGAGCAGTTCCTGCCAGATGGCGGCGAGCTGTGTTTCAAGCTCCGTGCGCGGCGCGACATATTCAATGGCGATCACATTGCGATCAGCTTCAGGCTTCGGCAGGCGCGCGCGATCAACCTTGCCATTCGGCGTCAGCGGCAACGCTTCGAGCAGGACGAAGGTTGACGGCACCATATAATCGGGCAGGCTGCCCAGCAGGTGTGCGCGCAGTTCTGCCGCCGTGACCGCCTCCGCATCGGCGACCACATACGCAACCAGACGCTTGTGACCGGCTTCGTGCTGATGCGCGACCACGACGGCTTGCCGCACTCCCTGGTGCTGCGCCAGCACCGTTTCAATTTCACCGAGTTCAATTCTGAACCCGCGAATCTTGACCTGATGATCGGCCCGCCCCAGAAAATCAATATTCCCGTCCGGCAGCCAGCGGACCAGATCGCCGGTGCGATACAGCCTGATTGCAGATGGCAGATTTGAGATTGCAGATTGGCTGAGGTCTTCTCTTGCAATCTGCAATCTGCAATCTGCAATCTGCAATTCAACGAATTTTTCTGCCGTCAATTCCGCCCGATTCAGATAGCCGCGCCCGACGCCTGCGCCAGCGATGTAAAGCTCGCCGGGCACGCCGACGGGAACGGGTTGCTGATGAGTGTCGAGGACGTAAAGCTGCACGTTGGCCAGCGGACGACCGATGCTCGGACGCTGCGGATATAAACGCACGCAGCAGGTCGTCGAATCCACAGCGCATTCAGTCGGGCCGTAGACGTTGTAAAAATCGGTGCCTTCGATGCGCGCCAGGGTGTGCCACATCGCTTCATCAATCGCTTCGCCGCCGGGCAGCACCAGCGCCGGTCGTGAACCGGCTTCAGCAAAACCCGCCGCCAGCAGCAGCCGCAGTTGCGACGGCACACAATCCAGCACATCCAGCCGGTGCGTGCGCAGGTAATGCAGCAGCGCTTCGCCATCCAGCCTGATCGCCTGCGGCACAATGTCAATCGCGTGACCATAGATCAGCATCAGCCACTGCTGCACCGAAGCATCAAACATCAGCGGCGCATTCAGGCTGACGCGCAACTGCCGGTCGTGCCTGCCGCCATAAATGTCGTGCGACAAGCCGGCAGCCAGGTTGAGCGCCGAATGATGTTCGATCATCACCCCCTTCGGTCGCCCGGTGGAACCGGAAGTGAAGATCACATAGGCCAGGTTGTCGCCGTCGGCATTGAGCGGCGGATTCGCCATGCTTTCACCAGCCAGTTCGTCCTGATCGGCGTCGAGGCAGATGAAATGCACGTCTGACAGTTCGGCCCTGAGTTCGGTGAGCTGTGCTTTCAGGTGCTGCTGTGTCAGCACCACTGAAGCTCTGGCGTCTGCAATCACGAAGCCCAGCCGGTCAGCGGGATAACTCGGATCAAGCGGCACATAAGCGCCACCGGCTTTGAGAATGCCGACCAGCCCGATCATCATTTCAATCGAACGTTCGGTGAAGAGCGCCACCAGGCTGTCCGGCCCGATGCCCAGGCGGCGCAGGTGATGAGCCACCTGATTGGCGCGGGCGTTGAGTTCCGCAAAGGTCAGCGACTGATCCTGATAAATCACGGCCTGCGCGTCAGGCGTGCGCGCGGCCTGCTGCTCAAAGAGTTCCTGAAAGGTCCGGTCGTGCGGCGCTTCAAGGCGCGTGTCGTTCCACTCAATGAAAAGCTGATGCTGCTCAGCCGCAGTCAGCAGCGGCAGCCGCGAAAGATTCTGATCGGCATCAGCCGCAATGCCGTCAAGCAGCACTTCGTAATGCCCCAGCAGGCGCTGAATGGTCGCGGCATCGAAGAGGTCCGTGTTGTATTCGACGACCAGCGACAGGCCTTCATTCGTCTCGGTGGCAAAGAGCGTCAGGTCAAATTTTGACGCGCCGCTGTGAGCGGCGATTTCACCGATCTGAAGCTGCGCGCCGGGCAGGAGGTGCTGGGTGCCGGCAGCGGCGCGGGCAACC
>CAYWDW010000793.1:0-2900 GCA_964457105.1 uncultured Heliobacteriaceae bacterium | reverse complement strand
CACCAGGTCGCTACCGCTCCCTGTACCGCTTCCGGGCGCACGCACCTGAAAACCGCTGTAACTCAACTGAAACACCGCCTCACGACACCCGGCACGAAGCTTGCCCTGATAATTCTGCGGACTGGAGGTGAGGCCGATGAAACTGAAGGTAAAGCGGCTGACGACGGGATGTTTTGCGCTGCTCTGGCTGGCGCTGATGCTGTCAACCGCACGGGCGCAGATTGAATGGGACAAACCTGGCAATACCAAACCTCTGCCCACGCCTTACACGATTGCGGCTTCGCGTCCGCAGATCATCAGCACGGCCCGCGACATTCTCAAAAGCTGCGGCATCAGTTACCAGGCTCAGAGCCGCAGTGACCCGCTTGAAGACAAACTGCTGACCGGGTGGCTCAAATATGCTGACGGTGTGACTTCGCGCACGGACCTTGCGCATTACGCCAATCTGCCGCGCGCCAAAGACACTCGCGCCTGGATCGCGGGCCGGGTGCGGATTGCCATCAGGGTCCTGCCGCTCGATGAACATCGTTCGCAGCTCGTGATTGAAGCCTTCCCGCAGGGTCGCGCCGCGCCCATTGTCGGGCCTGATCACACCGCCCGCTGGATTGATCTTGAATCGAACGGCAGGCTGGAAGACGAAGTGTTGCGCGGGCTGGCCGGCAAGATTCTCGGCATTGATCTGAGCGTTGATCACAACGGACGGCGGCGCATTCTCAAATGCGAATACTGAGGAGGAAGAAACCATGTTGCAAAGCGCCAGTGAATTACAAGGCTTCGACATCATCGCGACTGACGGGTCCATCGGTGAGGTCGAACAGTTTTATTTTGATGATGAACAATGGACCGTCCGGTATCTGGTCGTGGACACCGGTTCCTGGCTGTCCGGGAAACAGGTGCTGATTTCACCGTTTTCAATTACCGGGGTAGACCGCGACCACAGCCGGATACTCGTCAGCCTGACGATGGATCAGGTCCGCAACAGCCCGGACATTGACACGCACAAACCGGTCTCGCGTCAGCACGAATCGCTGTATATGAGCTATTACGGCTATCCGTTTTACTGGGGCGGCCCCGGCCTGTGGGGTTCAGCCGCCTATCCGGCAGCCGTAGCCATGCCGCCGGTGATGGCCGATCAGATTGCCAAAGAGTCAGCAGAGCGCGAACGCGAGGAAGAACCGTCACAGGATGTTCACCTGCGCAGCACCAGCGCACTGCGCGGCTCGGACCTTCAGGCGACCGACGGCGAACTCGGCCACGTTGAGGATTTCATCATCGAAGACGACACCTGGGTCATTCGCTACCTCGTGGTTGACACGCGCAACTGGCTGCCGGGCCGCAAGGTGCTGATTGCGCCGCCGTGGATTGAGCGCGTCAGTTGGACAGAATCAAAAGTCTTCGTCCGCCTGACGCAGGCAGAGGTCAGCAACAGTCCCGAATACAAAAAGGAAAACCTGCTTTCCCGCGATTACGAACGCCAGTTGCACCAGCATTTCAAGCGCCCCGTTTACTGGGACGATAAACGAATGACCGGCAAGCGGCGGTGAAGCTTCAGCGTCAGCGCTGAGTGCCGGATGAGTTGCCCGATGATGCCTGCAACAGGTCACGGCGGCGGGCGCGCATCTCAGCGCCGACCTGCTGCAACTCGGCAGGTGTCAGCACACGCGCCGCAGCGGGAAAGATCAGTTCGTTTTCCAGCCGGATGTGCGGACGATAGAGCGCCGTCAGTTGCGCAAGCAGCGCGTCGTAATGATCCAGCGCCGACGCATCAGCCACCTGCTGACGCGGCAGTTCGGCAATCAGCGCGTCAAATGCCGCGTGCAGCGTTTCAGCCGTGCGGTGCTGTGGTTCAAGCTCATCAAGCGTGGCCAGCGCGTCCGTGATGGTCTGATCGGCGCGTGCGCGCAGACGCGGGAAAAGCGACTCTTCCTCGTCGGCAGTATGTTTGACGCCCGGCCCGGCGAAATGTGCGCAGGCCCGGTCAATTGCGGCAAAGGCCGGCGTCAGGTCAGCAATGACGCCGGCCCGCAAAACCTCACCGGCTCTCGCCAGGGTGCGCAGTTGTTGCTCAATGCGTTCGTGGCAATGAACCAGCAGCCGCAGCGGATCAGAGAAATCAGCAATCATCGGCTGGTTCAGCAAATGCAGCGTGTTCGTCTTGTTCAGTTCATTCATAACCCCGATTGTGCCTGCCCGCTGCCCCGCGCGCAGATGACTTAAGTCACACCCCTGATTAATCCTGCACCAACAAGGAGCAACAAGGCATAACAAGGAACGCAGGCGTCCCGCCTGCCGGTCTTCCGCTTAAAGGCAACAAGGAGCGCAGGCGTCCCGCCTGCCTGTTTTCGGCTTAAGGCGTCCTGATTGACATCCAGGCAGGCGGGACGCCTGCGTTCCTTGTTTCGCCTGCGCTCCTTGCTGCTACCGGATTTTTGCGAAGGCGAGTAAGATGGACCACGCGATAGCGCTGACCTATTAATCAGGATGGAGTAATGAGATGATCTATTGTCCGCAATGTGGTTCGGGCATGAACGAAGCAACGAAGTTCTGCAAGCACTGCGGCCTGCCGCTGGCGCAGCTTTCAACTTATGTGCAGACCGGCGGCACGGCGCCGCTGGCCAGTCCGCCCCCGACGGCGCCGACGAACGAACCGAAGAAAACGAACTTTCCTGGAACCCTGACGCCGCGCCAGCGCCTGGTGCTGCTGATTCTGTTGTTCATTTTTGCTCCGGCGCTGCTGGCCATTCTGGGCGATTTCGGCGGGCCGTTCAGGCTCTTCAGGGCATTTGTTCCGCTCTCCGGGCTGCTGATGATTCCGGGCATTATCTGGGCGGTCTTTGATTACCGGAATCGCGTGCGTCAGGTGTTTACGCCGCCCTGGGTGCAGCGTCAGCAGATGCCCG
>CAYWDW010000792.1:0-2901 GCA_964457105.1 uncultured Heliobacteriaceae bacterium | reverse complement strand
CGACCTGGATCTGGTGCATTTGCGCAATGTGCCCCCGACACCGGCGAATTACGCCCAACGCGGCGGGCGTGCCGGGCGACAAGGACAGCCCGGTCTGGTGTTCACATACTGCGGCGCGCTCAACAGCCACGACCAGTATTTCTTCCGCCGCCGACAAGAAATGGTCGCGGGCAGTGTCCGACCGCCACGACTTGACCTGACGAATGAAGCGTTGTTGCGGGCGCACCTGCACGCCGTGTGGTTGGCGCAGGTGCGCCTGCCGCTGGGGAAATCCATTGAAGAGGTGATAGACACCATGCTGGATGAGTTGCCGTTGCGCGAAAATCACGCGGGGCAAATTCAACTCAGCGAGGCGGCCTGCCATGAATTGCGGGAACAGGTGCGCCGGATTCTCGCCTCAGATGCGGGGACATTCGCTGCGGCGCGCTGGTTCAATGACGCCTGGCTTGAGGGCGTGCTGCGCGAGGCGCCGCGCCGCTTCAACGAAGCGTTTGACCGCTGGCGTGAATTGTATCGTGCCGCCACGCGACAACTCAGCGAAGCCCAGAACGCCCTGCTGCGGGCGCGCCGACATGACGAACAACAGGAAGCCACCCGCAGGCAGCAGGAAGCGCTGCGGCAACGCAATCTGCTCCTGCAAATTGATACCCAGCGCGAAGAGAGCGATTTTTATCCGTATCGGTATCTGGCGAGCGAAGGTTTTTTGCCGGGCTATAACTTTCCGGCTTTGCCCGTGCGGGCCTGGGTGCCGCGCGAGCGGGGCGAGTTTATTGCGCGTCCGCGCTTTCTGGCGCTGCGTGAATTTGCGCCCGGCAACATCCTGTATCACGAAGGCGCGAAGTGGGAGGTGGTGAGTTTCCAGGCTCCGCCCGGCGGTCTGGATGAACGCCGCAACCGCAAAAAGCTGTGTCGCACTTGCGGCGCATTCAATGAGGCGGCGGATGATACCTGTGCCGCCTGTCAGACGCGCTTCGATGGACAAAACAGTCTGCTGGTCAACCTGCTCGACATGCCAAACGTGCGGACACGGCGGCGGGAGCGCATCACGTCGGAAGAGGAAGAGCGGCGACGGCGTGGTTATGAACTGGAAACCTGTTTCCAGTTTGCGCCGGAAGAGGGCGGCGCGCGCGTGCAGGAAGCCGAAGTGGTTTTCAACGGAACGCCGATGCTGCGACTGATTTATGCCCCGGCGGCAACGCTGATGCGGATCAATCACGGCTGGCGCGCGGCGCAGAATCCGGGCTTCCTGGTGGATATGGAAAAGGGAGAAATCATCACCAGTGCAACTGCGACAACAGGCCGGGGCGCGCCGCACGTGCAGCGGTTGGAGAATGTGCGGCTGGCAGTGCAGGGCGCGCACAATCTGCTGTTGATTCGCTTTGCCCGGCCTGAATTGCAGATGCTGGAAACGACGCTGCAATATGCCCTGCAACGCGGTTGCGAACAAGCCTTTCAACTCGAAGAGACCGAGCTTGGCGCGGAACGCATCGGGCAGGGCGAGCGCCGCGCGATTTTGTTGTACGAAGCGACCGAAGGCGGCGCGGGCGTGTTGCGTCGGCTGGCAGAGGAAGCGGATGCCTTTGCGCGCATTGCCCGCGAGGCCCTGGAACGTTGCCATTTCGACGCGGCGGGCAATGATGTGAAATCGGATTGTCAGGTGGCGTGTTATGAATGCCTGATGAGTTACAACAATCAACTCGAAGCCTTGCAACTCAATCGCTGGAGTGTGCGCCAGCCTTTGCTTGACCTGGCCGTCAGCCGCACCCTGCCACGCATTGGCGGGCGCAGTTGGCAGGAACATCTGGACTGGTTACGTTCCTTAACGGATTCGCGGTCAGAACTGGAGCGGCGTTTTCTGGACGCGCTCGCGGCGCAGCATCTGCGCCTGCCTGATGAAGCGCAAAAGAGTATTGCCGAGCCGCATTGCCTGCCCGATTTCTTTTATGCGCCGAATGTCTGTGTCTTCTGTGATGGCGCTGTCCACGATCAGCCGGAACAGCGAGAGCGGGATCAGTGGCTCCGCGCAGAATTGCTGAAACGTGGGTATCGCGTGCTGGTAATTTGTTACGACCAGGATTTGCTGAAGCAGATTGCGCAGCATCCTGACGTTTTCGGGAACGTGTAGCAACCCCTGCCCCGTCGCAAGGCAAAGGACATAAACGCCCTTTCCAGTCCGGGATTTTCCAGCGCGTTTTGAACATTGACCAACCCCTACGGCGGGGCGTATAGTTCGCGGCGCTGGAATTCACTCATCACAGTCCCGAGTCATCAGTAGCCACTCAGCCGTGAGCCTGTTTCCAGCCCTCTCGTGCCCCAAAGAATATCAGCAACAGCATCCGTCAAACGGCAAATGACGTGCGGCACTGTTTGCCGGACGAGGAGTCTTTATGACGGGAGGCCAGTCCACGAATCCCATTCCTGAAGAATTACGCAGCAACCATTTGTTTTTGCTGGTCGGCACGAACCCGTTGCCCAATTGGGTAGTCGCTCAACTCTTGGCCCGCCCAGGCGGTACGATTTATCTGGTTGCCACGCCTGGCGTCAAAGACACTCGATTGCGCTTGACGGAAGCGTTAGAGAAAAAGTGGCAGATTGACTTTGCGGATCCACCGGAGTCAGACGCTGCTAAAATTTTCGAGGCGGTGAAGGCGTTACTAGAGAAAGCGCGCAAGAGCCATCCAGTCAGCTTCGGTCTGAATTACACCGGCGGCACGAAAATGATGGCGGTGCATGCGTATCGAGCTTTTCAGGAATTCTTCAAAGATTCCCAGCCACAACCGCTGATGAGCTATCTGGATGCGCGGGCGCTGGAACTTAAATTCGATCATCTGGCCCCAGAGAAAAATTTCAAATTGGCCGAGGTCAGCCAATATCCGCAGGTGCAAATCAGCCTGGAAACAC
>CAYWDW010000791.1:0-2901 GCA_964457105.1 uncultured Heliobacteriaceae bacterium | reverse complement strand
AAAGCAGATGATTTCAGATGTCCCGCTGGGAGCCTTTCTGTCCGGCGGCATTGATTCAAACGTGATCGTCGGGCTGATGGCCGAGCGGGCTGAACGTCCGGTCAAAACCTTCACCGTGCTCTTCGAGGGTGAGGGCATGGAGTTCTATAACGAACAAACGACGGCCCGCAATATTGCTGACCGGTTCCGAACCGAACATCACGAAATCCCGGTCAGTCTGTCCAATCCTGAAGAGATGCTTGATCTGGTCGAATACTTCGATCAGCCGTTTGGCAACACCACGCTCTATCTGACCTGGCTGCTGTCAAAATATACCCGGCAATCAGTCACAGTCGCGCTGTCAGGAGCCGGCGGCGATGAGTTGTTCGGCGGTTATCCGCGCTACAAGGCGGTCACGGCGGCGAGGTATCTGCGTTATGTTCCGCGCTTTGCTGCTCGCACGGCTTATGCCGCGCTGTCACAGATCGAAGACAGTTATGCCGACCGCAGGTGGCACCGCATTCGCGCCCTGCTTGACGGCCTCGACAGCAATCCGGCGCGGCAGTATATGAAATGGGTCTATTACCTGGATGAAGAGCGCAAGGCCGCTCTGCTCAGGCCGCACCTGAAGAATGTGCAGCCGTCGCACCGCATCCTGCAGGCACATCTGGACAGAATTCCCCGGCAGTGGGATGAAGGGAATCGTTACTCTTACCTCGATGTCGAAACCTTCCTGGTTGATAACCTGCTGGAATATTCAGACAAGATGAGTATGGCCAGCGGGCTGGAACTGCGGGTGCCATACCTTGATCCGCGGGTGGTGGAACTGGCCTTTCGGATTCCGTTTGAGCTGAAACTGCGCGGGCGTGAAAGCAAGGCGGTCATGCGCGACAGCTTTGCCGATCTGATTCCGGCAGCCAACCGCAGGGCGGACAAGCGTGGCTTCAATGTGCCGCTCGGCAACTGGATGCGGACGAGATTCGACAAATTCTTTGATGACAGGCTGCCGCGCCAGTATGTCGAGCGCGAAGGCATCTTCAATCACGATTACATTACTCACCTGCGGGACGAACACCGGCGCGGACGGCGCGATAACGCCTATGAACTTTTTGCCGTGCTGATGTTCGATACCTGGTATCGCAAGTACATCACCAGAACGCTGCCCATGGTTCATCAGACCCGGGTCAGCGCTGTCGGAACTACAGAAAGATGAAACAGGTCTTACAGAATTTTCGCACCGGCGTCCTCAAGGTTGATGACGTGCCGGAAACCATCTGCAAAAGCGGCGGCATTCTGGTCCAGAACGTCGCTTCACTGATCAGCGCCGGCACTGAAAAAATGGCCGTGGACCTTGCGCAGAAATCGCTCGTCGGCAAAGCCAAAGAACGGCCCGACCTCGTGCGCCAGGTCATCGGCAAGGTGCAGAAGGACGGGCTTACCAGCACGTTTCGCACCGTGATGGCGCGGCTCGATGCGCCGCTGGCGCTCGGTTACAGTTGCGCCGGAATCGTGCGCGAAGCCGGGCGCGGCGCTGATGAATTTCATCCCGGCGACCGCGTAGCCTGCGCTGGCATGAATTATGCCTCGCACGCCGAAACGGTCTTTGTGCCGAAAAATCTGACAGTGAAAATTCCCGACAACGTCAGCTTCGATGAAGCCTCGTTCGTCACGCTCGGCGCGATTGCCCTGCAGGGCGTGCGCACGGCGGACGCGAAGCTGGGCGAAGCGGTCGCCGTGATCGGCCTCGGCCTGCTTGGTCAGATTACGGTGATGCTGCTCAGGGCGGCGGGCTGTCGCGTCATCGGCATTGATCTGGACCCGCACAAAACGAAACTGGCCATCGAACACGGAGCCGATGCGGCGGTGCTGCGTTCCGACGATGTCGAAAGCGCCATCGCACAGTTCACCGGCGGTTATGGCGCTGACGCGGTCATCATCACGGCGGCGGCTGATTCAAACGATCCGATTGAACTGGCCGGAGCGATGGCGCGTGATCGCGCGGTGGTTTCGATGGTCGGCGCGGTGGGGATGGATCTTCCGCGCAAGGTTTATTACGAAAAGGAACTGCAACTGCGCCTGTCGCGCAGTTACGGGCCGGGCCGTTACGACGCGCAATACGAAGAGCAGGGCATTGATTACCCCATCGGCTATGTGCGCTGGACCGAGCGGCGCAATATGCAGGAATTTCTGCGGCTGATCGCGGCGGGCGCGGTGAAGCTCGACAAACTGATTACGCATCGCTTTGACATCAGCGAGGCCGAAGCTGCTTACGACATCATCACCGGCAAAACGCCGCAACCATACCTCGGCATTCTGCTGACTTACTCAGCAGGTTCGTCGCACAAACGCCAGTCAAACATCGTCGTGCTGCGTGAGGCGCGCACCCGCGCGGTCAGCGATGTGGTCAGCCTCGGCGTGATCGGCGCGGGCAACTTTGCCAAAGCCGTGCTGCTGCCGCGCCTCGCAAAGGCCGCGCACCTGAAGCTGACCGGCATTGCCACGGCGACCGGGCGCAACGCCAAAGCCATCGGTGAACAATACGGCTTCGGATTCTGCACGAGCGATTACCGCGAACTGCTCGGCAGCGACAACCTCAACACCGTGCTGATTGCCACGCGCCACGATGCGCACGCGCCGATGACCGTCGAAGCATTGCGCGCGGGCAAGACCGTCTACGTTGAAAAGCCGCTCGCCACCACCGAAGCGGGTCTGCATCAGATCATCGAAGCGGTGACTGAAACAAAGGGCCGCGTGATGGTCGGCTTCAATCGCCGCTTCTCATCGCTCGCGGTTGAGCTGAAGGAACACTTCAATCAGGCCGGGCCGCTCGCGATCACCTATCGCATCAATGCCGGCGCGATTCCGCGCGAAAGCTGGATTCAGAACGAAGAAGGAGGCGGGCGCATCGTCGGCGAGGTTTGC
>CAYWDW010000790.1:0-2908 GCA_964457105.1 uncultured Heliobacteriaceae bacterium | reverse complement strand
TTTTCCGTTCACCGATCTTGAGCAGACCGATCCTGAAACGGGCGAGACCGACGGATTGCTGACGGCGACGGCGCAGGCGGGGGTGATGCCGAAAATTTTCTACACGTTTTCGAGCTATGAATACTGGGGTCGCGCGGCTTCGCTGACTCACACGACCGTTGACGGCAAAGCGGACGCGCCGCTCCCCGACAACGTGCGAATTTATTACTTCGTCGGCGGGCAGCACGGGCAGGGGTCGTTGCCGCCCGTCAGGAATCAGACGCAGCATCTGACGAGTCCGGTTGATTATTCGTGGTCCATGCGCGCGCTGCTGCTGGCGCTCGATGCGTGGGCGAAGGAAAACAAAACGCCGCCGCCGAGCCGGTATGCACGCATTGCCGAGGGCGCGCTGGTGAAGCCTTCAGCCGTGAACTTTCCGCAGATTCCGGGCGTGAAAGCGCCGCTGACTTTGCACGAAGCGTGGCGCGTTGATTACGGCCCGCAGTGGAAGGCAAAGGGCATCATCACGAACGAACCGCCGCGCATCGGCAAAGCATTTCCGGTGATGGTTCCGCAGGTTGATGCTGACGGCATTGACCTGGGCGGCATCCGAATGCCCGAAGTCGCGGTGCCGCTGGCGACTTACACGGGCTGGAATCCGCGCGATCCGCGCACGGGCGCGCCTGAACAACTGGTGAATTTCGCGGGTTCGTATCTGCCGTTTGCAAAGACGAAAGCCGACCGCACACGCACGGGCGATCCGCGTTTGTCGCTTGAAGAGCGTTATCTCAACCGGGCGCATTACCTCGGTCTCGTCACCGAAGCCGCCTTGAAGCTGGTCGCGGACGGCTACCTGCTCGCGGAGGATTTGCCTGCCGTGATCGGGCGGGCAGGCGAACACTGGGATGGCGCGACGAAATGAATTCCACCAACCATCAATTGAGGTCACAGCCATGACACAACAATCCACTCAGCCACTTCGCATCGTCGCCACTGCACTGCTGGCCCTGTTCTGTTTGTTTCCGGCGCTCGTTCGGGGCGATGTTCAGCCACAAGGCGCTGCCCTGGCGCCAGGACAGGCCGGAACACCGGAAAGACTTGAAGCGGAAAAACTGAATGCCGAGGTCGTGCGGCTGTTCAGGGAAGAGAAATTTGCAGAAGCGCTGCCACTGGCCAAACGCGCCCTGGAGTTATGTGAAAAAGCCTCCGGCCCGGAACATCCCCTGACGCAGACGGCGCTGAAGAACCTGGCGGCAGTCAATCTGGAATTGAAAAAATACGGCGCGGCGGCTGAAGCGTATCAGCGCCTGCTGAAAGTGCAGGAAAAGCTGCACGGCCAGGAAGACGTCAGCCTGTGCAACACGCTTTCAGGGCTGGGCTGGTCACGCTTTTACAGCGGGTCAGCAGGCCGGGCGGAAGAAGCTTTCACGCGTGGTCTGAAGATTCTGGAAAAAGCCTTTGCGCCCGGCGATCTGAAAACAGTTCCGGCGCTGAAGGATCTGACCTCGCTTTATCAGGGCACTGGACGCCTCGGTCAGGCCATTGTTTTTTACAACCGTCTGATTGCCATTTATGAAAAACAGCCGCATCTCGCCGGTTCAGACCTGGCGGAATTACTGGTCAAATGCGCGGTGTTGTTGCGCGAAGAAAATAAAAATGCCGAAGCCGAACGATACGAGGCCCGCGCCAGAACGCTGTATGCCGCAGTGAACACGCAGTCGGTCACAGTGCCTGTTTCCGGCGGCGTGCTTCAGGGTAACGCCATTCTCAGGCGACAACCGGAATATCCCTTATCAGCCAAACAATCTCGCGTGCAGGGCATGGTTCAGGTCCAGGTTGAGATTGATGAAGCCGGAATCGTGACGAACGCCAAAGCCATCCGGGGGCCGTCAGAGTTATACACGGCATCAGAACAGGCCGCCCGGCGCTGGCGTTTCAAACCAACCCTGCTCGCAGGTCGCCCGGTGAAAGTTTCCGGAGTGCTGACCTTCAACT
This sequence comes from uncultured Heliobacteriaceae bacterium, assembly GCA_964457105.1. Classification (GTDB taxonomy): domain Bacteria; phylum Acidobacteriota; class Blastocatellia; order RBC074; family RBC074; genus DASRDU01. The sequence continues at coordinate 934 of CAYWDW010000790.1, read as the reverse complement.
TCACCTTGCGGTAAACGCGCTGCCTGCCGATGACCTATCTGATCATTCTCACTACCTGCGCGGCCCTGATGATCGGCTACGGCGCGTTCGTTTCGCGGCGGGTGAAAGAGTCGAGCGAATTCTTTGTCGCGGGGCGCGGGCTGGGCGCGGGGCTGATTTTCTCGACACTGCTCGCGGCCAATATTGGCGCGGGTTCGACGGTCGGGGCTGCCGGGTTCGGTTATCGTGACGGGCTGTCGGCGTGGTGGTGGGTCGGGTCGGCGGGGATCGGTTCATTGATCCTGGCTTTCACGGTCGGGCCGAAAATCTGGCGCGTGGCTTACGCGCACAATCTGTACACGGTTGGCGATTATCTGGAATTTCGCTACAGCCGCAGCGTGCGCGGCCTGGTAGCGCTGCTGTTGTGGTTCGGGTCGCTGACGATTCTGGCCGGACAGTTGATTGCGCTGGCGTGGATTCTGGATGTCATCTTCGGCATTGATAAAGCGGTCGGCTGCCTGCTCGGCGCGGCGATTACGACCAGCTATTTTTCGCTGGGCGGGTTGCAGGGCGCGGCGCGGGTCAATGCGCTGCAACTCATCATCAAGCTGGTCGGCTTCGGGCTGGCGATCATCTGGCTGCTCGATTACCTGCCGCATCCGTCATCGGCGCCTGAGGCGTGTTACATCTGTCCGCAAAGTTCTGATCCGTATCACAGGCTGACCGGCATTGGCGCGCCGCGCGTCTTGCAGGTGCTGGCGATTCTGGCGCCGTCGTTCGTGATTTCGCCGGGGCTGCTGCAAAAGGTCTTTGGCGCGCGCGATGAACGAGCCGTCAGAATCGGCGTCGGACTCAACGCCATTGGGTTGCTCGCGTTTGCCATCGTGCCGGCATTGATGGGCATGATGGCGCGCGAACACTTCCCGGCGCTCGCCAATGCCGAACTGGCGCTGCC
>CAYWDW010000789.1:0-2917 GCA_964457105.1 uncultured Heliobacteriaceae bacterium | reverse complement strand
TGACCTGACTGGCTTTTCTTTGCGCTCTTTGCCTCTTTGCGTTGAAAACAAACAGGAGCCTCAAAAGTGAAACGAATGTTCTTACTGACTGTCTTGTTGTCTGGCCTTTCAATTATTTCCTTTGCTCAGTCATTTGAATTCGTCCCCGGCGCAAAATTCGATCCGGCGATTCCGACGCTGAAACAATCCACCGGTCACGACTGGGGCGAACGCATCACGATGCATCACGAGATGGAACGCTACGTGAACGCGCTGCAACAGGCGGCACCGACGCGCGCGAAGCTGGTCAAATACGGCGAAACGTGGGAAGGCAGGCCGCTTTATTATCTGGTCATCGGCTCGCCGCAAAACCTTGCGCGGCTCGATCAAATCAAAGCCGCAATGCAGAAACTCGGCGATCCGCGCAACGTTTCAGCTTCAGAAGTTAATTCAATCATCAGCACGATGCCGACAATCGTGTGGCTGGCTTACAGCGTTCACGGCAATGAAATTTCCAGCACCGATGCGGCGCTGGCGTGCGCTTATCACCTGCTTGCGGCGCAGGGCGATGCGGTCGCTGAAGCGGCGATGAAAGATACGCTCGTCATCATTGACCCGATGCAGAACCCGGACGGGCGCGACCGCTTCATCAACTACTTCCGGCAATCCACCGGGCGCTGGCCTGACGCCGACACGCAGTCAGCCGAACACAACGAAGTCTGGCCGAGCGGGCGCGTCAATCATTATCTCTTCGATATGAACCGCGACTGGTTCGCGCAGTCGCAGCTTGAAACCCGAGGGCGCACGAAAGCTTATCTGGAATGGTTCCCGCAGGTCTTCGTTGACCTGCACGAGATGGGATCGAACAGCAGCTATTATTTTGCGCCGCCGGCTTTGCCCTGGAATCCGAACCTGACGAAGACGCAGCTTGACTGGCTCTCGAAATTCGGACGCAACAATGCGAAGTGGTTTGATCGCTTTCAGTATGATTACTTCACGCGCGAAGGCTACGATTCGTTCTATCCCGGTTACGGCGAGGGCTGGCCGATGTTTCACGGCTCCATCGGGATGACCTATGAAAACGCTTCGGTGCGCGGCCTGGTTGTGCGGCGCAGCGATGACACGAACCGGACTTATCGTGATTCAGTGCGGCGTCATTACATCTCGTCGCTGGCGACCGTTGAAAACGCGGCGCAGAACCGCGAGGCGCTGCTGCGATACTTTTACGAATATCGCAAATCAGCCGTTGATGAAGGCGCGAAGGAGACAGTCAAAGAGTACATCATCACCCCGGGCAATGACCCGAACCGCGCGGCAAACCTTGCGGCCACGCTGATGAAATCAGGCATTGAAGTCAGACGCGCCGAAGCCGCCTTCAGCAATCCGAAGACGCGCGATTATTTTGACGGGCAGTTGCAGCCGCGCGAATTTCCGGCGGGCAGTTTTATCGTGTCGCTCGCGCAACCGGCCAAACGCCTGGCGAAAACGCTGATGGACAAGCACACGCCGCAGGATCAGGAGTTCGTTGACGAACAGCGCGAACGCAATCGCAAGCGGCAGGGCGAAGAGTTTTATGACGTGACCGCCTGGTCATTGCCGTTTCTTTATGACGTGCCGTGTTATCAGGCCGAACAGAATTCGAGCGGCAATTTCACCGTGCTGAAAACTCTGCCGCAGCCGACGGGCCGCGTGCGTGGCGACAAGGCGAGTCTGGCTTATCTGATTCCCTGGGGCACGCAATCGGCAGCGGCGGCGCTGGCTGAGCTGTTTCGCCAGGAAGTGCGCGTTCACAGCAGCGACAAAAATTTCAAACTGAACGGCGTGAATTTTCCGCACGGCACGCTGATTATCAAAGTGGCCGAAAATCCGGCTGATCTGCACGAACGCATGCAAAAGCTTGCGGCGACATATGGCATTGATGTTTACGCGACCGATTCATCGTGGGTTGACGAAGGCCCGAACTTCGGCAGCGGCAATGTCAATTACCTGCCGCGCCCGCGCATTGCAATGGCCTACAACACGCCGACTTCGCCAAACTCTGTCGGCTGGACACGCTACCTGCTCGAACAGCGTTACGGCTGCCCGGTGACGGTGATTCGCGCTGAGCAGTTGCGCGGCGCTGATCTGACGAAATACAACGTGCTGATCCTGCCCGACGGTTTCGGTTACGGCAACGCGCTCGGCGATGGCGCACGGATCAAAGAGTGGGTGCAGCACGGCGGCACGCTGATTACGCTGGCCAATGCGACCACGTGGCTGAGCGAAGAGCGTGTCAACCTGCTGCCCGTCAAACGCGAAAAGCGCGACAAGGCCAAAGGCGAAAAGGAGAAAAGCAAACCTGAAGCGCCACCCGCGAAAGCCGATGTCGGCAGAGCGCAGCCTGCACAGACAAAAGCCGCTGATGAAAACGCCGCGATTGAAAAAGCCATCGAACCGAACGACGAATATCCAAGCAACACGCCCGGCGCAGTCATTCGGCTGAAGGTTGACAACACGCACTGGCTCGGTTTCGGTTACGGCGAAACGACGACGGCGCTGATTGACAGCGCTCGCATCTTTCCGCTGCTCAGACTCGATCAGGGAGCGAACATCGCCATCACCGCGCCCGAAGGCCGAATGTTATTGAGCGGTCTGATGTGGGATGACGTGCAGCGACAGCTTCCGAACAAGGCGTTTGTCATGAACGTCAGACTCGGACGCGGCAACATCGTCGCCTTCAGCGAAGACCCGAATTACCGCGCCTTTCTGGAAAGCATGAGCCTGATGTTTCTGAACGCCGTGCTGCTGGGGCCGGGGCATTGAGCTGCATCATCAGAGAAAGAGAGATGACGGAACAGACGGAAATAACGGAACAAACGGTCAACACTGAACAGCGTCAGAAACCTTCCGTGTCCTGTGGTCATCTCGCTTCCTGTTTTTCCATTGGCTAACTCAATGT
>CAYWDW010000788.1:0-2918 GCA_964457105.1 uncultured Heliobacteriaceae bacterium | reverse complement strand
CATGGATTCGTCAACGTAAGACGAGCCGGAAACGACTTCGCCATCAACCGCCACGCGGTCACCGGGACGCACCACGATCTCGTCACCGACGACGATCTCTTCCAGCGGAACCTCCCTCTCTTCTCCCTGACGCTTCACGCGAGCGGTGGTCGGAGCGAGTTTCAAAAGGGCTTCGACGGCGCGGCCTGTGGCGAAGCGACTGCGCATCTCCAGCCAGTGCCCGGCGAGGCTAAACGTCGTCAACATCGCCGCCGCTTCGTAGAAGACTTCGCCCTCGAACAAAAACGTCGCCGCCACCGAGTAGGTGTAAGAGACGAGGATGCCGAGCGCGATCAGGGTCATCATGTTCACTTCGCCGCGCCGCAGCGCGCGCCACGCGGCGGAGATGAAGGGCCAGCCGCCCCACCACACGACGGGCGTGGCGAGCAGGAAACCGAAAATACCCATCGAGAGTCCGAACGGCGGCGAGAGGTGAAGACCGACGAGCGAACCGACGTGCGAGAAGATGAAGAGCGGCAGCGACAAGATGAGCGAGACGATAAAGCGGCGCAGCAAGTCCCCGACCATCTCCGCTCCGTGTCCGGCATGCGCATCATGACCGGCGTGTTCGTCGTGACCGGCGCGAGCCATTGCCGCATGCGCTTCCGCGCTCATCGTAGCGTGATCATGCTCGCCGACGCGCGGATGACCGGCATGTGATTTCGATCCCGCGCAGGATGTGCAATCGCACTTGTAGCCGCGCCGGCGCAACTGGTCTTCGAGCGTTTCGGGCGTCGTCACGACCGGGTCGTAACTGAGATGCGCCACTCCGCGCGTGCGGTCGAGATGAGCACCCGTCACGCCTTGAAGTTCACAGAAGCATACTTCAAGACACGCGTAGTCGCTGCCGCTGTAAGCGTTCCTGATGTCTACCTCTATCACCGGCGCCGGACCGGTATCCCGATGGTGGGAGTCGTGATTGTGTTTCATGGTCAGCCCTTCATCGCCTTTCCCTTGATTTGCTGCGGAGACAGCGGAGCGTCCATCTGACCGCTCCTCCAGGATGACACGGTTTTGCGTGGACAGGTTGTTATCTTCCTGACCGGCGCTTTAGAAACGTGTTCGCCTGGAGTTCTTCGAATGCCTGCCGCAACTCTTCCTGCGTATTCATCACAATCGGGCCATACCACGCGACCGGTTCCTGCAACGGCTTGCCGGAAACCAGCAGGAATCTTACGCCTTCGTCGCCAGCCTGCACGACGACTTCATCGCCGCGATCAAAGAGGATGAGCGAGCGATTGTCGGCTTCCGATGGAGGCGTCGTATCCAGCCATCCGGCGGGTTCGGTCGGCACGGCGAGCGGAGCGGAAGCGTTGCAGAATTTGCCTGCTCCGCCGAAGACATACGCCAGCGCGTGGCGCGTCGTCTCGACAGGCAGCGTCTTTCGTTTGCCCGCCGGAACGGAGATGTCGAGATAAACCGGGTCGGCGGCAATGTCTTCTACCGGGCCACGCGTACCTCCAAAACTGCCGCACACTACGCGCACCTGCGTACCGTCGTCATCCGTCACCGTCGGAATATCCGCTGCCTTCACGTCCTGATAACGCGGCGCGGTCATTTTCAACGCGGCGGGCAGATTCGCCCACAGTTGAAAGCCGTGCATGCGCCCTGCGGCGTCGCCTTGCGGCATTTCCTGATGAATGATGCCGCTGCCCGCCGTCATCCATTGCACATCGCCCGCGCCAATCACGCCGCTGTTGCCCATGCTGTCGGCATGCTCGACCGTGCCCGCGAGAACATAGGTAATCGTCTCAATGCCCCGATGCGGATGCCAGGGAAAACCCGCCAGATAATTTTCCGGGCGATCATTGCGGAAGTCATCCAGCAGGAGAAACGGATCGAAATCATTCGTCGTCCCAAACCCGAAGGCGCGATGCAGATGCACGCCCGCGCCTTCAAGCGCAGGTTTGGATTTACTGAGTCGTTTTACCGGTCGAACCGACATCACAGACCTCCTCTTAAACTTTCGCGGGCAATTGCTGATTGCCTGCTTTGGCTCACACCGCTAGTCCGAGCGCCCTGGCCACGCCCGCGCCATACGCGGGATCGGCTTGGGCGCAGTGGCTGATGTGGCGGCGCTTGATTTCTTCCGGCGCATCGCCCATCGCGCGGGCGGTGTTGTCGAACAAGACCTGTTGCTGCGCCGGTGTCATCAGGCGAAACAGCGCGCCGGGCTGTGAATAATAGTCTTCATCAACGCGATGATTCCAGCGGTCGGCGTCGCCGTCAATTTTCAGCGGCGGCTCACGGAAATCGGGCTGTTCCTGCCATTCGCCGTAGCTGTTCGGTTCGTAATGCAGCAGCGAGCCGTGATTGCCGTCGGTGCGCATCTGGCCGTCGCGATGGAAGCTGTGCATCGGACAGCGCGGCGCGTTGACCGGAATCTGATGGTGGTTCACGCCCAGGCGATAGCGCTGCGCGTCGCCGTAAGAAAACAGCCGCGCCTGCAGCATGCGATCCGGCGAGAAGCTGATGCCCGGCACGACCTGCGCGGGATTGAACGCCGATTGCTCGACTTCGGCGAAGAAGTTTTCCGGGTTGCGGTTGAGTTCCATCACGCCGACCTCGATCAACGGGTAGTCCTTGTGCGGCCAGACCTTCGTGAGATCGAACGGATGATACGGAACTTTGTCGGCGTCAGCTTCCGGCATGATTTGCACGGACAGCGTCCATTTCGGGAAGTCGCCTTTCTCGATGCTTTCATACAAGTCGCGCTGATGACTTTCGCGGTCCTTGCCGATGATGGCCTCGGCTTCGGCGTCGCTCAGGTTCCTGATGCCCTGCTGCGTGCGGAAGTGAAACTTGACCCAGTGGCGTTCGTTCTGCGCGCTGATGAAACTGAAGGTATGCGAGCCGAAGCCATGCATGTGCCGATAGCT
>CAYWDW010000787.1:0-2920 GCA_964457105.1 uncultured Heliobacteriaceae bacterium | reverse complement strand
GCGCAAACTGCGCGGCCTTGAATCACAGGGCATGATCCTCGCCGCTTCGATTGGTGAAGAAGGCCGACCCGTGCTGGCGGGCTTTCTCGAAGACGCGCCGAACGGGGCGAAGCTGAAATAACTTTCCGGTTCTGATGAAATCTGCAATTGGGGCTGAAACCATTTTTCGGTGAATCTATGACTATCTCAGTTGAGGAACTTGAACGTCTGATGGCTTTGCCTTCGGAGAATGAGCATCTTGAATTCAAAGAGGCAAAGAATCAGTTCGACACTACCAGGCTTTTTAAGTACTGCGTTGCGCTGGCCAATGAAGGTGGTGGCAAGCTGATTTTAGGTGTTACTGACAAGCGACCCAGAGAAGTAGTTGGCAGCCAGGCTTTTCCTGATCTGAATGACATCAAGGCGAAACTGCTCGACAGATTAAGGATTCGTGTCGAAGCAGAGGCCGTTACCCATCCTGATGGGCGCGCGGTTGTCTTTGAAATCCCCCCGCGCCCACCTGCCACCCCGCTGGAATTCGAAGGCAGCTATCTGATGCGAGCAGGCGAAGGCCTGGTCGCTATGACGCCTGACAGATTACGGAAAATCTTTGCTGAAGCTGAGCCGGATTTTCTGGCTCAGGCCGCAGCGCATGATTTGTCGGGTGATGATGTGGTCAGCTTACTGGACACACAAAGCTATTTTGATCTCTTGCAAGTTCCCTACCCGTCACACCGTGATGGCGTGATGGAAAAGTTCAGCAGGGAAACACTGATCCGGCGGCACGAGGGGCTTTACGAGATTACCAACCTCGGAGCCCTGCTGTTTGCCAAGAATCTGCGAGACTTTGAGAGTCTCTCTTCCAAAGCCCCGCGTGTGCTTGTCCATTCTGGAAAGGGCAAACTTTCACCTCGTTCCGACATCATCAGAACCAAAGGTTATGCTGTCAGCTTTGAGAATCTGATTGATTATATCCACGATCAGACGTCGCCAAATGAAATCATTGGCAAGGCCCTCAGAGAAGAGATCAGAATGTTTCCGCCAATCGCCATCCGTGAATTGACGGCCAATGCGCTCATTCATCAGGATTTCACTGAAACCGGAACCTCCGTCAGAATTGAGATATACTCCGACCGGGTCGAGTTTATCAGTCCAGGCAAACCTTTCATTTCCCCGGATCGCTTCATTGACGAGGATCAGGCCAGAAATGAACGTCTGGCTGATCTCAGCCGAAGATTACGCCTCTGCGAAAAACGCGGAAGTGGAATAGACAAGGTCATCAACAGCGCTGAACTCTTCCAACTTCCTGCTCCCGATTTTCGAGTTGCCGAGAGGCACACAGTCGCTGTTCTGTTCTCTCACCTTGACTTCGATGAAATGAGCAGGAGCGACAAGATCCGCGCGTGTTACCAGCATTGCTGCCTGAAGTACGTAATGAACGAAAAGATGTCCAACCCGTCTTTGCGCGAAAGGTTCAAATTGAGCGACAGCAGGGCTGATCAGGCCTCGCGCATTATCAGAGACGCTCTGGATGCCGGGAAGATCAAACTTGACGACCCGGAAAATACTTCCAGGCGTTATGCCAGATACATCCCTTTCTGGGCATAATTTCATTTGCACCCTGAAGGGCTTAATTATGCTGTTCAGGTCTAACGGCTGGCAGGAGAAGAACTTCCAATTTGCAAGCAATCTGCTCCGCTGACTTCTGGTCAGCGGTAGCGGATGTTTACAGGCTCTCACGCTCATTTAATGTTCCTGCTCAGGACGCCGATTACGCCAAAGTCATCGCCCGTGAGTTGCGTGGCGTGTGTTTGCCTGGATGGAACCGCTGCTCACTGGTGCGGTGTTTCATCCAGAAACAGAACTCCACAGCGTAACGACGAAATTGCCATCAGAGATGATTTCTCCGCTCACCATCAACAAGGCATTGCGACAACACCTTGCGCCGGCGCTGCGGCGTCACGGCTTCGATCTGGTCAAAGCACGCAAGGCGTGGGGCTGGCATCCGCCTGCGATTTACGTGCTGGAAGTGGACAATGTCGGCAACGCTTTTTCAAAGGCGACAGGCTGGCCGATGCATGCGCTGCGGGCAGCGGCTGGCATTTGGGTTGAATCGGGCACGGAAAGCGAACCGGGTCTGTTCAGAGATGAGCAGGGACGCCTGCGGCCCGACCTGGCGGCCTGTCAGCAGCGGTTGCAACTGCAATGCACGATGAATCAAAGCGCCTGGCAGACACAATTGCCGGACGCAGCGGAACGCGAGCGCACAGACATCTGGTGGACAGAAGATGACGGCAGTAATCTGACTGAGGTGGTCCGAAACATCGCTGATGTTTTTCTCGCGCAGGCTGTGCCCTGGTTTGCGGCGCACGAGCAGATGCTGAAAGATCTGGTGAAGGACTGATGTTTATTGATTCGCATGCTCATCTGGATGTGCCGCATTACGACGCTGACCGCGCTGAAGTGATTGCGCGGGCGCGGGCGGCGGGCGTGGACACGATGCTGGAAATTGCGGGCAGCGACGTGGGCAAAGGTTCGCTGCCTGCCGGACTCAGGCTGGCCGAAGAATATCCGTTCATTTACGCGGCGGTCGGGCTGCACCCGCACGAAGCGAGTTTATATGACGCGACGCTTGAAGCGGAGTTGATGGCGGCGGCAAAGCATCCGAAGGTGATCGGGTGGGGCGAAATCGGGCTGGATTATCATTACGATCACAGCCCGCGCGACACTCAGCGGCGCGTCTTTGCGCGGCAGCTTGAAATCGCGCTCGAACTGAAGCTGCCGGTGATCATTCACACGCGCGAAGCTGAGGACGACACGATCAGGCTGCTGCGTGATGAATGGGCGATGAAAGGCGGTGAACGGACCGGCGGGATTATTCACTGCTTTACGAGTTCGCAGTGGCTGGCTGAGGCGGCGGTTGAGATGGGCTTTCTGATCT
>CAYWDW010000786.1:0-2922 GCA_964457105.1 uncultured Heliobacteriaceae bacterium | reverse complement strand
ATCCGCCGGGCCTGGCCCCCGGCGCCTTCAAGCTGCGCCCGATCTTCCGCGTTCAGTCTCAGCGTCATAAATCCGGCCTGTGACGAGCCTGATGATTGATGCATCAACCAGGCTCCTGAGGGCGAAACAATACATTGTTCTACTCTGTCCGCTGCCGCTCCAGCGCGCGCAGGAGTTTGAATAGCGCAATCTGGTCTGCTTTGGAAAACCAGCGGATGGCAAGCTGCCCGGCAGCGTTGGTCCCCGACACTGAAACTTTGTAACCAGTTCGACTGTTCAATTCCCTGCCCAGCTTTCTCAGGTCATCTCCGGTTCTGGCCCGTGTCGGCTTGCTGTTGCGTTTCTCAGCATGGACTCGCAGGGCCGCAACCAGCGTGTCCGTATCCGGCCAGCGGTGAGCCACAAATCTGTTGAGCAGGTCAAAAGAGGAAAAACTCTCGTGACTCCCACGAATCACCTGCTTTGCTTCTTCAGGGTACCGGGCCAGCCGCAGATGCTGCATGACCGTTTGCCTGCGGCGGTCAAAGGTCTCGGCAATCTGCTCTTCAGTCCATCCCTCCCGGAGCAGTTCAGCATAAGCCTCCGCCTGATCCAGACAATGCAGGTTGTCGCGCAGAATATTTTCAGACAGGGCCTGGGCAATCCGCGATCCATGGTCCGTGAACTGCACAATGCGGACCGGACACATCCGCACCCCCGCCCGCTCCGCCGCCAGATAGCGCCTTTGCCCGGAGACGATGCTCAGCCGCCAGGCGTGGTCATTCTGAATCTGCAACTCGGCCACCAGATTCTGTAACACCCCCTCGCGTCTGACCGAGTCAACGAGCTGCGCAAACTCAGGGGTATCAACCGGCATATATTTTCTGACATTTTCGCCCAGCCACAATTCAGTCAGCGGCAGCATGACGATCCGGCCAATATTCCGAATCAGCGCCTCCAGCCTCTCATCGCCGGCGGCTGTCGGCGCTGCCGCCGACGCGCGGTCTGACTGCGCGGCTGAGGATTCCTTTGCCAGCCGCTGTAACTGATCAGCCGCCGTTTTCCTGCTTTTGGTCATAGCGTCAGCTCCATTTCACCGCAGAACAATACATTGTTTCGTGACAGCCCCGGTCAGTAGTCGGTAGTCAGTGGTCGGCAGTCCCGCAGAACAATACATTGTTTCGTGACAGCCTTTTTCGCCCGTCCGGCCAGAACAATACATTGTTCTGTGTCAGGAAAAGATGTCCTCTATCTCCTGAAGTCCCGCATTAAACCTGTCCACGTTGGGCACCGGAACACGTCCCACCCGCCGCCCTCTGAGCAGCGGCAGCAGTTCGCCCGCCAGCGTCTGGTAAGCAATACTGACCGGCGCATCCTTCCGGTATGAGACCATCGGAATCTGATGCTTGGAGGCAGCGGCGACCGACTTTGAAGCCGGAATCAGGGTCTCAAAGACACGAAAGTTCGCGGCGGTTCCGTGTGCACGAATTGCCTGTTCATATTCCCGGTGCGTGGCGTTGGAGCGATCAAACCGGGTGATGATGGCGCCGAGCAGGGTCAGTGTCGGGTTGGAATGTCGCCGGATGAAGTCACTGGTCTGGAGAAAGTCGTGCAACCCCCTGGCCGATTCCTGCTCAGCAAAGACCGGAATCAGATAGTAGTGAGAAGCCGCGAGCGCCGAGGTCAGCAGGCAATCCTCAACGCCGTGAGTATCTATCAGAACAAGGTCGTAGCTATCGGTTTCACGCGAAGCCAGCACAGGCCGTAACAGCTTGTCCTGCCTGATGCCGCTGCCAAGCTGCCGGATGACCTCTTTCAGTCCCGGAGTGGCTGGCAGCAGATCAACATTTTCAGTGTTGGTCTGAACCCGGCACGTTTCCAGCGGCTGGTTGTTCAGAATGGCGTCGGCCAGCGCCCGTTTCAGTGCCTGCGGGCGATCAACGCCGAGCAGTTCAGTCGCATTCGCCTGCGGATCAATGTCAATTACCAGCACTTTTTTCCCCAGAAAAGCGAATGAAGCTGCCAGATTAACGACGGTCGTGGTTTTGCCGACCCCGCCCTTTTCACTGCCGACAGTGACAATACTGGACATGGCCTGTTCCTCCTGAAGCTGAAATCAGCTCAATTCTGAATTGAATTCATTTCTGAGAACAGCTTTTCTGCGAGAATACCATTAGCCGTCACTGAGTCAAGCCTGACGAAAGTCTCATCTCAGATTACGGGGCGCTTTTAACCCTGCCCTCGCTGAAACCATTCGGAATGAACAGGGAAGATAATCAGCAGGTGTGATGTTTCGGCAGGACTAACAGCCGACTGACTGTGTCGCGTGATGCTTCGGCAGGCTGGTTTTGGCTGAGACTGGCTCAGGGTGTGATGTTTCGACAGGACAAAGTAACGAAAATCACCGGGGTGTGATGTTTCGACAGGACAAAGAGGGCTGCGCCGACAGGACTGTGATGTTTCGGCAGGACATCACCGGATCCTGACAGAGAAGCGGCTTGTGGCAGGGAAATACCTGAACACACCTGACTTAGCGGGTTGCTGGAAAGACTTTTTGCACCGCAGGCAACTGTTCATCAGGGAGTGTGATGTTTTGGCAGGAGACTGATTCAGGCAGCCTGCCTGGATTCAATTTCTGTCCCGGCAGGGTGTGATGTTTCGACCAGACACCAGTTCTGTGGCCGCCTCAAATTATCGCCGCAACTCGTGTGAAAGATCAGGTTTGCAGCGTTCGAACCTGGAGCATGAATTTTTCGTGTAGACAGACTGAAATCGGTATGTCATGAGGCGATTGAAATATTGAGAGTTTCGGCAGGTGTTTCGGAAGCGAACTGCGCGCGGCGGATGCTGTTCTCAACTGATTTGTTTCAGGAGGGCTTTTATGATTTCAACCCAGCAGATGGCGCTCTTTGAAGACTGTCTGCCGATCAGAGTTGAGGCAGT